>JBKPJK010000341.1:0-4516 GCA_046730635.1 Pseudomonadota bacterium
GGGTGAAGCTGCTGCTCGCCCGCATCGCCACTGCAATGTTCTGGTTCAATCCGTTCGTATGGCTGCTCGCCCGTGAAGCTCACCAGCTGCGCGAAGAGGCTGCCGACGATGCGGTGCTCGCCGCGGACATCGTAGACACGGACTACGCGCAGCTGCTCGTCGGCGTGGCGCGCCACGAATGCCCTGGCCTGCTGCTCGGAGCCCATGGCGTTGCCCCCACGAAGACATCCCTCGCCCGTCGCGTTGCGCGAGTCCTCGACGTGAAATCGGTTCGAGGTCCGGTGGCTGGCTCATTCGCGCTCGGCGTGTTCACGGGAGCCGTCTTGATCGCTGCCCCGCTTGCGGCGCTCACGCTTACTCCGGGGATTAGCTCGAAGAAGAGCTTGCCGGTTGCTGGAGCGGCCGACGTCAGAAAGCCCAATTATGCCGCGACGGAGCCGCCCTCGGATCTTCCGCACATCATCGCCAGCGGGGTGACCGCATCGGTTGCGACGGTCGCCGCGGCAGTCGCTCCGGTCAAGGCAGAAGCACCGCGAACCGCGCGTGAGCAGTCCGTGGCCGCGGCCCTTGCCGCCGCCGACCAGACTCGAGAGCAGGCACTGGCCGACGCCACCAGGGCAACGAAGCAGGCGCGCCAGGCAGTCAACGTCACGGTCATGAGCAACGGGCACATCGACCAGGTCATCGCTATGAAGGCCGCGGGCGTCGACGCAAACTATGTCTATGCCCTGAGGACCGCCCAGCCTCGGTTGCGGAACATGGATGCGGCCAACTTCGCGGGTATGAAGGCGGTTGGAGTCACTCCTGGATATGCCCGCGATCTGGCCGCGGCCGGCCTTCGCAATCTCGATGCGGACGCCCTCACGGAGGCGAAGGCCGTCGGCCTCACTCCCAGCTACGTGCGCGCTTTGGCAGCCGCGGGCGTCCCGCTGAGCCTCGACGATTACGTCCAGCTTTATACGGTCGGGGTGCCCGTTCACTATATCACCGACATCCGTAAGTCGGGTTATTCCGTCGCGGATCCCGACAAGATCATCCAATTGTGGGCAGTCGGCGTGCGCCCTGTAGACTTAAGGGTTGCCAGGCCTCCTCACGTGCCTCGACCTCCCGTGCCCCCGCCGAACGTCGAAGTCCCGGACGACCCCGACGAAGGCTGATCGCCTCACCTGAACTGACCGACTGACAGACTGAATTTCGAACGCCCGGCCCGTGGCGAACGGGTGAGCTTTGCCTGAAATCTACGAAGGAGACCGAACATGAACCGCGCTTTTGCACTGATCGGCGCCCTGTTGCTTGCATCGATCACCGTTTCGTCGGCCTGCATGGCAGGTGCCAACGGCGAGTTGAGTTTCTTCCTGGACGGCAATCGCGACAATGAAGGGAAGATCAACGCCCGGTTCGATAATGAGCGGGGCGCTCACGATAGGACCGACTGGACTGGCGGCTTCCTGCCGTCCGACATGATCGGTCTCGATATTGCGGGGTTTCGTGGCTCCGGCACGCGACCGCTTCGCTTCGCCTTAGTGCGCGACCCGGGAAGGCTCGACTGCAGCGGAAACGGCGGTTCGGGCCACGCGAGGGGCACTTGTCGCTTCACTCCCGATCCGTCCTTCGTCCAGTTCATGGCGGATCATGGCATGGCGCGGCCGAGCGAAGGACAAGCGCTTGGACTGATGGCTCTCAACGTGAAGCGCGAACTCATCGATGCGGTCGCGTCGGCCGGTTACCCCGCTCCGAAGATCGACGATTTGACTTCACTCGCTGCCCTCGGAGTGGATGGCGGCTACATCAGGGGCATGGCCCGCGCGGGCTATCGGCCGCGTTCCCTTCAAACGCTGGTCGAGCTGAAGGCGATGAGCATCACGCCGGATTGGATCGCCGGCTTCGTTCGGGCCGGATACGGCAACTTGCCGTCGAACGACCTCATCCAGCTCAAGGCGCTCAGCATCACGCCAGACTTCATTTCCGGCTTCGACCACATCGGATATCGCAACATCCCCGTCGAAACCCTGGTGCAGCTGAAAGCGCTCGGCATCACTCCTGATTTCGCCCGCTCGGCCGTCGGTCAAAGCGCGCCTTTGCCACCGGTCCAGAAGCTGGTCGACCTGAAGCTGTTCGGACCCACGGGGCGGCCCTGACCGACTGACAGGGTCGCAAGTCGCCACTGATTCCGCCGTTTGTGACCGCCTGGCAGCCTCCAATCGAAACGTTGGCCGATTGATCGAAGCTCAATCGCCGCCCCCGGTCACTCGCGCTTAGCCCGCCTCAAAACAGAGGGGAACTCGATGCGTACTGCGCTGTGGATCGCCACGGCTGGTCTGATTGCCGCCATCGCGCCCGCTGCCGCGGACGCGCAGCAGGCTCCCGCCCCGGGCGCCCCAAGTGGTCCGCCAGCAAGCGATAGCCGGACCACGGTCTACCAGGCCGACTATTTCAAGCAGTTTGCGCCCCGTAACGCGCTGGACATCGCGCAGCGCGTCCCCGGATTCTCGCTCGATCTCGGAAGCACTCAGAGCGCGACGGGCAGCGTCGACGTCCGCGGCTTTGCGGGAACCGCCGGCAACGTCGTGCTCAACGGTGCCCGCCCCAGCACCAAGGCGGAGACCCTCGACCAGATCCTCCAGCGGATCCCGGCGCAGCAGGTCGTCCGGGTGGAAGTCAGTCCTGGCGACCTGTTCGGCGCGGATTATGCGGGCAAGAGCCAGGTGCTCAACGTCATCCTGTCCAAGGCATCGGGGTTCGACGGCACCGTCACCGCCAGCGGCGTTCGCCGATACACCGGCTACATCCAACCGAATCTCTCCGGATCCGCCGTGCTCCGCCGCGGTCCGTCGACCTTCAACCTGTCGGGGGGCACAGCCCGCAACAAGCAGTTTGAGGAAGGCACCGACACCCTCGACGACGCGGTGACCGGCGAGCCGATCGAGTTCCGGCGAAAGCATAACGTCTACGAAAACCGCGATCCGTTCCTCGCCGGCGCCTATGCGCTCGAGTTCGGCCCGACCGACGTCTTCAGAGTGAACGCCCGCTGGCAGCCGAGCACCTTTAGGCTCTACCAGCGCAACCGCGTCTTCCCCGCGGGGGGTTCGCCGCACGACGACAACCTGCATCAGAATTACAGCGATCCCGTGCTGGAATTGGGTGGCGACGTCACCCAGCCGCTTGCCGGTGGCGCCATAAAGTTCGTCGCACTCGCGACGCGCCGCAAGCGCGACGACACGGACCTTTACGTACAGCGCAACGGCCTCGTCGATCAGGGCGGAGTGGTCGACGGCGGCTCCGAACAGACGATCAAGGCGCAGCGGAACGAGACACTCGGGAGGATCAGCTGGACTCGAGCGGACCTCCTCGGCTTCTCCTTCGAGGTTGGTGGAGAAGCGGCGCTCAACACGCTCGACGATCACACGACGTTCTTCGAGATCGATTCGACCGGCGCGAAAATCCCCGTACCGCTTCCGATCGCCGACGCGACGGTGAAGGAAAAGCGGGGCGAGGTTTACGTGAACGGGGGCCGCAACCTGTCCCCCGCGCTGCGCATCGATGGCGGATTCAATTTCGAATTCTCGCACCTCACCGTCACCGGCGACGCGAGCGAGGATCGCAGGCTCAAGTTCCTGAAGCCCAACCTGACGATCGATTGGAAACCCGGCAAAGGCTGGCACACGCAATTGTCCGTGCGCCGGACCGTGGCGCAGCTCGATTTCTACGACTTCATCAGCAATGCGGACCTGTCCGCCCAGCGCGTCAACGGAGGCAATGCCGCCCTGGAGCCGCAGCGGACCTGGGAATTCCGGGCGACCGTCGAACATCCCATCCTCGGCGACGGACTCTTCAAGCTCGACCTTGGCCACGACCAGGTCAGCCTGCTTCAGGACCGCATCCTGATCTGTGACCCGGTGGACGTGGACGAGTGCTTCGATGCGCCCGGAAATATCGGTACCGGCAAGCGCGACTTCGCCCAGTTGACGCTCGACATGCCCCTGTCCCGCTTGTGGAAGGGCCTTCGAATCAAGGGAGGCGCAACGCTTCAGCGGACCCGCGTCGAGGATCCGATCAGCCACGATCAACGCAAGTGGAGCGGATTCTACCCGGCCTGGCAGTGGAATCTGGACGTGCGCCGTGACACCAAATCCTGGTCCTACGGCTTCTCGGTCAGCGACAACCAGCGCTTCACCTTCTACCGCACGGACGAGTTCGACACCAACTCCAACGGGGGACCTTACTGGACGGCCTTCATCGAATATCGGCCCGGACCCAACACGGCGATCACCTTGGACGTCGACAATCTGTTCGAAACGAGCGGCAACCGCGCGCGCTTGCGCTTCTTTCCCAACCGCGCCGAACCGGAGCTGATCATCGATGAGTTCCGTGAACGCAATCGTCACCGGAGCATCGGCTTCACCCTGAAGCAGAGCTTTGGCGGAACGGGCAGCGCCGGGGTGGCGAAGTCGCAGTAAGAGGTTTAAGGAGCCCGCAACTTCTGACATCGCGGGGAAATAAGTTGGCGACTTCACGC
>JBKPJK010000342.1:0-2833 GCA_046730635.1 Pseudomonadota bacterium
GAGCAGGTCCAATTCTTGAAGCCCGCTCTCGGTGAGCTCGACCAACCGAGCGCGCCGATCGGATGGGTCAGCGCGGGTCGCGACCAGCCCCTCCCTTTCGAGGGAAGCGAAGGAGCCGACTGAGATACCCCGAATCCAGGCCGAGCCTTGCGCGTAATGCGGCTGCGCTTGTCCCGGCTTCGCCGATCTCGAACAGCAGTCGGGATTCGCCGAATGGACGCGCGCGGCCGAGATAATCGTCGTCGAGCACGCCAAAACCACGGGTCACGGCCCGGCTGAAGCTCCGCGCTCGGTCGATCAAGGGATGCGACATTTATCTGACTCTAGTCAGATAATATGCGCAAGCAAGCCCGTCCGCTTGAACCTCTTAGATGGACGTGTGGCCGAGCACCCTTCCGGTGCATTCGCCGAATCCGACGCGCACCGCATCCTTGCCCTCGCACCAGGCGCGCAGCGTCACCTCGTCGCCGTCCTCCAGGAAGCTGCGAGTTTCGCCGTTCGGCAACTGGACGGGTTGCTTCCCGCCCTGGCTGATCTCGAGCAACGAGCCGAGGCCGCCGCTATCATCCGTGGAGAGCGTTCCAGTGCCGATCAGGTCGCCCGGCTGCAGGTTGCAGCCGTTGCTGCTGTGGTGGGCGACGATCTGCGCTGCGCTCCAATACATCGCAGCGTCCGCGGAACCGCGTGACAGCACATGCGGCTCCCCTCCTGTATCGCGCATGCGTTGCGTGGTCAGCGTCACCTCGAGCTGGATACCGAGCGCTCCCGCGCTCCGATCCGCGTGGTCGTCGAGATACGACAAAGGCGCAGGATCTCCTGCCGGGCGCGGCGGCATCGGCTTGCGAAACGGCGCCAGAGCGAGCGGGCTCACGATCCATGGACTGACGCTCGTCAGGAAATTCTTGGCAAGGAAAGGACCCAGCGGCTGATATTCCCAAGCCTGGAGGTCGCGGGCCGACCAGTCGTTGAGCAGGCAATAGCCGGCGATATGGCTTGCCGCATCGCGAACCGGGATGGGCGACCCGAGCTCGTTTTCCTCGCCGATCCAAATCCCGAGTTCCAGTTCATAGTCGAGCCGCTTGCTCGGCCCATATTCGGGCACGTCGGCATCGGGCGCCTTGCGCTGGCCGTTCGGGCGGATGACTGGCTCACCGGACGCCCTCACCGAGCTTGCGCGTCCGTGATAGCCGATCGGAACATATTTGTAGTTCGGCAGCAGCGGATTATCCGGCCGAAACTGCTTGCCGACATTGGTGGCGTGGTGAATTCCGACATAGAAATCGGTGTAATCGCCGACGACGCACGGCAGATGCATCGAAGCTTCGGATTGGCCGACAAGATGCATTTCGATCGCATCCCGCTCGGCGTCGTCGGATAGGAGAACGGACAGTCGCTCGCGCAATCGGGCGTGATCTGCAGCCCCGCGGGCGAGCCAGGCATTCAGCACGGGCTGGCACAGATCCGCGCACCAGTCCGGCTCGATGAGCCCGGCATCCGCGATCGCAGACAGGTCGAGGATGAAATCGCCGATCGCGACGCCGACGCGGCGCTGCTCGTCGTTCACCGAGAAAATACCGAGCGGGAGGTTCTGGACCGGGAAATCGCGATGGCCGTTCGCACTTTCGACCCAACTCGAAAGCGCAGGGTTATTGGTCGGATCGCTCACGGCAATTTCGCTTTCGGGAAGCCCGCCCACGCCATGTCGTAGTCGGGCTGTGCACGTTCCAATGCGAAGCTCGTCGGTCGATAAGGCCAGCAGGTCTCCACCATGAAGGCCATCGTGCCTTCGATCTTCGCGGGCTTCAGCTCCGAGTTGCTCGCCTTGCGCCAGCTCTCGACGTCGGGACCATGGCCGCTCATCAGATTGTGGAGCGACAAGCCGCCCGGCCGGAATCCCTCGGCTTTGGCATCATATGCGCCGTAGATCAGGCCCATGGCTTCGCTCATCACGTTGCGGTGGAACCAGGGCGGCCGGAACGTGTCCTCCGCGACCATCCAGCGAGGCGGGAAGATCACGAAGTCCGCATTGGCCCGGCCTGGGACGTCGCTTGGACTGGTAAGCACGGTAAAAATCGACGGATCGGGATGGTCGAAGCTGATCGTTCCGATCGTGTTGAACCTCGAGAGGTCGTAACGATAAGGCGCGTAGTTGCCATGCCACGCCACCACGTCGAGCGGCGAGTGGTCGAGCGTGGTCACCCACAGGGAACCGAGCGACTTCTGCACGACCTCGGTCTCTTCGTCCCTGTCCTCAAACCATGCCACGGGAGTCTCGAAATCCCGGGCATTGGCGAGCCCGTTGGAACCGATCGGTCCAAGCTCCGGCAGGCGCAGGGGCAGGCCGTGGTTCTCGGCCACGTAGCCGCGGGATTCTCGCTCGATCTCGACCCGGAACTTCACTCCCCGCGGCACCACGGCGACCGTTCCGGGAGGGACCTCGAGCTGCCCGAACTCCGTGCTGATACGAAGTTCGCCGTCCTGGGGGATGATCAGCAGCTCGCCATCCGCATCGACGAAAACGCGGTCGGTCATCGATTTGGCGGCGCGATACAAATGGACCGCCACGCCTTCGAGATCCGCTGGATCGCGATTGGCGAGCATGGTGACCATCCCGTCGACGAAATCCGCATTTTCGGGAAGGTCGGCCGGCGGATCCCAGCGCAGCCGGTTCGGAGCAAGCGGCTCGTGAACTACCCCCGGCGCAAACAATGGTGCGCCCTCGTAGGGCTCAAACGGGCGGTGGTCGGCAGTCGGCCGCATCCGATACAGCCAAGATCGCCGGTTCTCATGTCGCGGAGAAGTGAAGGAGCTGCCCGAGAGCTGCTCCACATAG
>JBKPJK010000343.1:0-2091 GCA_046730635.1 Pseudomonadota bacterium
GCGTACGCGAGGTTCTGGCGACCGAGATGCTCGAAGCGCTCGGGGTGAACACGTCGAAGAGCTTTGCATTGTTCGAGACTGGAGAGGCGCTCGAACGCGGCGATGAGCCCTCGCCGACGCGCTCGGCGGTGCTGACGCGGCTCAGCCATGGCCACATCCGCATCGGCACCTTCCAGCGACTAGCCTTCTTCAGCCAGGCCGAAAACATCAAAAAGCTCGTCCGGTACTGCCTCGAAAATCTCTATTCGGAAAAACCGGCGCCGGATGACGCGGAGAATGCGCTGCGCCTGTTCGACCTGGTCAGTCAGGCCACGGCCACGCTCGCGGCCTCCTATCTTGCCGCCGGTTTCGTCCACGGCGTGCTCAACAGCGACAATATCAATATCACCGGCGAGAGCTTCGACTACGGCCCGTGGCGTTTCACGCCCGAATGGGATCTGGAGTTCACGGCCGCTTATTTCGACTATCACGGCCTCTACGCCTTCGGTCGGCAGCCCGAGGCGATCCATTGGGACCTTGCCCAGCTTGCCGGTTGCCTGTCGTTGGTGGCCGAGGGCCCGAGCCTCTCGGAAATTCTCTCGAGCTGGAGCAGGAGCTTCGAGGACGCCCTGGTCATCGCGATGCGGCGCAGGCTGGGCGTCCAAGAGCGCCACGACGACCGCGAGTTGGTCGCCACGCTGATCAAGGCGCTCGCCACGCGCGAAGCGACCATCGACCGGATCTTCTTCGATTGGCGGGGCGGTCGCGATCCGGGCCCGGAGAAGTACCCGTCGGAAGCGTTTCGGGCGCTGGCAAAGCACCTCGAGGGTCGCGAGCGCTATCAACGGCACCCATATTGGTCGGGCTCCGGCCCCTGCTCCATGCACATCGACGAGGTCGAAGCGATCTGGGCTGCCATTGCCGATCAGGATGATTGGGAGCCGTTCAACAAAAAGGTCACGGCGATCCGGTTGATGGGAGCCGCGATGCTCTCCGATCCCTTATAAAACCGAACACCGCTGCGCCGGCGCGGCACTCCTATGAGCGGGAGCCGGAACGGTCGTACCAGACGAGAAGACGGCCTCCCTCCCGCAGGCGCTTCTGAGCACGGATCCGGCCCCGCCGCGAGATGTGCGCGAGGAAGGCATCTTCGTGATAATCTGGAAAAATGTCCTCCCGCTGCGCAAGGAGTGTCTGGACCATCGGATCCGATTTGGGCGGGAACTCGATCACACCCGTCGGCGCCATAGACATTATCCATTCCACGGCCATGTCGAGCGGCACGTTTCTCCCGATGGCGATGTGGTGGATGAAGGCGAGGGCGATCAGGGCCTGCGCATTTGCTCGTTCCGCGAGCCCCTTCCGCTCTGCCTGCGCCCAGCCTTGCGCGGGACTCGGGTTCGCCGCGTCGAGCCACAAGGGCAGGAAGGCATGACTCGTGTCTCGAAAACGTTGATAAGCGCGCTCGAGCGCGCCCGGATCGAAGTCGAAGCCGACGACATATTTTGCGCCGCTTTCCAATGCGGCGAGGGAATAGTCGCCCGAATTGCAGCCGAGATCCAAGAGCAACGACGGCTTCACTGCACTCGCCACCTCAGAGATGAACCGCCGCTTCTCTGTCTGCTCCGCGTCGGCATAACTGGTATTGTCCGCATAATCCGCCCAGACCGTCGCCTTGCCGGATAGTTTGAGTTTCTCAATGTAACGGCGCAGCCCGCGCAGCATGCCGAGAAGCGCCGGCTTCGGCAGTCGCCGTTCGCTTGGTTTTCCACCGACAACTCCCGACCGCACCGCGCGAGTCTGGAGCGCAGCCTGTGCGGTCACGTGTGTCATAACCGTCCAAGCGAGATTGTCGCGCCAAGATAAAAGCGGCGCCAGGTCTTCGGGCGCGATGCCTTCGAGACTGCCCCGAAACCAGTGATTGGGTTGAACCCCCAGCACCGCCCAGAAGATGAGCGGGTTGAGGAACTGCATGCAGAACTGCCGATGTCCCATCCAAACGTCGCCGTCCTCGTAGGGAATTAGCGACAGGTGATCGATGAAGACCGGTTCTGTGCCAATGAACTGGATATTGTAGGCAGTAGCATCGGAAAGGGTGAAATCGTCCTCCAA
>JBKPJK010000344.1:0-6604 GCA_046730635.1 Pseudomonadota bacterium
ACTTCGAAGCGTCGTCGACGATCCAGCGGATCGGACGATCGTCCACGCCGGAGAGCCGCGCATTCTCCTTGCCCTGCTCGACCGACTTCTTCGACGCGTCCACATGAACCAGCCGCGCATCGGCATCGCTCAACAGCAGTGACCCGACTCCAGTGTAGCCGAACAGGTTGAGGACCTCTGCGTCGGTCGAACGCTCCCGCATCCAATCCCACTGCGGCGCCATGTCCGGGAAGAATCCGAGATGGCGGAACGGGGTCAGCGAAGCATGGAAATGCACCTCGCCGCGCGCCAGATCCCAATGCCGCGGCACTGGTCGGTGTTGGATCCAGCGCCCGCCGCCTTCCTCGTCGGAGCCGGGTACGAAGGTCGCGTCGGGGTCCCAGCCGTTGCCCGAGGGCGCCCACATCGCCTGCGGTTCGGGGCGAACCACGCGGTAACGCCCGTAGCGCTCCAGCTTTTGCCCGTTGCCGCAGTCGATCAGGCCCCAGTCGGCCCACGGCTCGGCGACGATCGTTTGGAGGTCGCTCACGCCGCTAGAGCGAGCTTCGCACCGACGGAAGCCATGGCGACCGGCCCATCGACCAGGCGGCGTCCGGACGCTCGCGCATCTTCGACCGTGACGGTCCGGATCCTCTCGAGCAGCTCATTGAGGCCGAGGACCCGTCCGAAGACCTCGATCGACCGAGCCATGTGGTCGGCGCGGCCTTGCGGAGTTTCGAGGCCCATAAGCAGTCCGGCCTCGACCTGGGCCCTCGCACGATCCAGCTCTGCCTGGCTCAGGTCTTCGGCGATCTGGCTTAGCAACTCGCGCGCCAGATGGACGGATTCCGCCGCACGCGCACGTTCCGCCGCACAGCCGATGCCGACCATGCCCACATCCTCGAAAGCATGGTTCCACGCGTAAATCGAGTAAGCGAGGCCGCGCTCCTCGCGAAGCTCCTGGAACAGGCGCGAGGACGTACCGCCGCCAAGGGCTTGGACGAACAAGGAAAGCGCGGACACGCGCTCGTCGTCGGCGGGGATGCCGCGGAACGCCAGGCACCAGTGCGCCTGCTCGAAGCTGCGCCGATCGTTTCGGACGCCTCCGGTGAAGGAGGCCGGCTCAACTGCGGGCGCGGGTCGTGGCGCCATGTCGCCGAACAGCCGCTCGGTGAGTGCGAGTATCTCTTCCGGCTGAACCTTCCCGCTGGCCGACAGGACAAGGCGAGAAGGTGCAAACTGACGCTCCAGCCAATCGAAACAATCCTCGCGCCGGGCGGCCCCAATGCTGGTCTCGGTTCCAAGCACCGAACGACCGAGCGACTGCCCCTCGAACGCCGCTTCGAACAAATGATCGTGGACTAGGTCGTCGGGGGAGTCGGTCACTTCCCCAAGTTCCGAGAGAATCACCTGCTTCTCGCGCTCGAGATGGCCCTCCTCGAAATGCGGCGCGCGGACGAGGTCGGCGATCAATTCCATCACGAGCGTCAAGTCGCGAGCCAGCGCCCTGCCGTGGAAGACGGTCTGGTCCCGCGCCGTCCAGGCGTTGAGGCTGCCGCCGACGTCTTCGATCGCCTCGGCGAGCGCGCGCGTGTCGCGACCGCCCGCGCCTTTGAACACCATATGTTCGACGAGGTGCGCCAGGCCGGCCAAATGCTCGGGCTCCGAACGGGATCCAACCTTCGCGTACAACCCCACGGCAACCGATTCAGCGCCGGCAATCGGATCGACGGCCACGGTGAGACCGTTGGGGAGGACGTGCATCGACGCGCTCACGGCTTCGGCTCCTCTTTCCAGCGCTTGCGAACGGCAAGCCCATAGATGATCAGCGCGATCGCGGCGAAGCTGAAGAATTGTAATGCGTAACCGCGATTCTGTTCTGGCGGAACACTGATCGCCGGTTTGACGGGGCCGTTTGCTTCCAGTCCCGGAGCAGGACTTGCGGCGACCAACCGGATCCGCGTGCGGCTGTCCCTGGCAATCACTCCGCTGACCGGGCCGCCGCTCCAAGACGTCGCGGCGTTCGGGTTCTTCGACCAGCCCACCTGAACGCTCATTCCCGGACCTTCGGCGCCGGTCGTGCAATCAAAGATGATCACGAAGCCGGGCTCACCCGCCTGATTCTCTCCCGCGGTGGCACGGCGCTTGATCGGATGCAGGCAATTGCCCGTGGAATATCGGTAGAGCGGCAAATTTTCGTCGCGCGTCGGGCCGGTCGGAAATACAATCGGCGGCAGGCGCGAAGCCGCTTGAAAGTCGCGCAGCTCCGTCCGGTGGACCTCGGCACGATGGAGGTTCCAGTTCCCTGCGGCGATGCAGCCCGCGACAACAGCGGCCACGATGATCGTCGGGATGATCGGAAAATGCCGGATCATTCGGCGATCTTCCCTTCACGCGCGCGATGCCGGTACTCCTGGGCGAGCAGCCAAGCCTTGGATACGCGCAGGCCGCCGATTGTCAGTGCGGCGGTTACCGGGATCCACACGAGATGGATCCACCAGGGTGGCGAGAAGGTCCCATCGACGACCAACGCCCCGACGACGACGATCGCGCCGACGACGAAGATCAGGAAAGCCGCGGGTCCGTCTCCGACGTTGAAGGTTGCGAAGTCGAGGCCGCAGCTGCGGCAGCGCGGTGCGAACCGCAGCCAGCCGTCGAACAAGGTTCGACTTCCGCAACGCGGGCATTCGCCGGCGACGGCCGCCTTCAGCGAGGAAGGCGAAGCCGCCGGATCGCGCGAAGTCACCCCGCGTGCGGCGCGCCCCAGCCGCCCCAGACGTAGATCGACGTGAACAGGAACAGCCACACGACGTCGACGAAGTGCCAGTACCAGGCGGCCGCCTCAAAGCCGAAGTGCTGCCTCGGCGTGAAATCGCCCTTGTAAGAGCGGATCAGGCAGACCGTGAGGAAGATGGTCCCGACGATCACGTGGAAGCCGTGGAAGCCGGTCGCCATGAAGAATGTGGACCCGTAGATGCTGCCTTTGAAGGCGAACGGCGCGTGGGCGTATTCGTAAGCCTGGACGCTGGTGAACAGCAGGCCGAGCAGGATCGTGCACCACAGGCCAATCTTCAGTCCCTGGCGGTCGCCGTGGATCAGCGAATGGTGGGCCCAGGTGACGGTCGTGCCCGAGCACAACAGGATCATCGTGTTGAGCAGCGGGAATCCCCAGGGATTGAGCACCTCGACACCCTTGGGCGGCCAGTGCCCGCCGACGGCATCGACGGCGGAAGGGAAAAGCGCACTGTCGAAGAAGGCCCAGAACCAGGCCAGGAAGAACATCACCTCGGAGGCGATGAACAGGATCATCCCATAACGCAGGTGCAGCTGAACGACCGGGGTATGGTCGCCCTGATGCGCCTCACGGATGGTGTTCGACCACCAATTGTACATGGTGATCAGCACGGCCGCGATGCCGAGCAGCATGAGCGGCACGCCGTAGCGGTTCCCATGGAACCACATGACGGTGCCGCTGAACAGGACGCCGCCGCTGATGGCGCCGATCAGCGGCCAGGGATCCGGCTCGACCAGATGGTAGTCGTGGTTCTTCGTCGCGGCCATATTCTATGGGCTTCCCTCTTTGACTTTGCCGTGGCTCTAGCGAGACGCGGTGACGGTTTCCACCGGATAAAATGTATAGCTCAAGGTGATCTGGTCGATGTCCTTGGTGTCGTCGTCCTTGGTGAATGCGGGATCGACGAAGAAGATGACGGGCATGTCGACTGTCTCGCCGGGCTTGAGCGTCTGCTCGTTGAAGCAGAAGCATTGGATCTTCTTGAAATATTTGCCGACCTGATCCGGGCTGACGTTGTACGCCGCCTGCGCGCGGATGGTACGCGCGGAAAGGTTGGTCGCGCGGTAGAAGATCTTGGTTTGAGCCCCCGGCTTCACGCTTACCGTGTTTTGCTCGGGCTCGAACCGCCATGGCAGTCCAGGGTGCACGTTGGCATCGAACCGCACGCTCACCTGGCCCGGGACGGCCCCCGGCGCCCGTTCCGCGCGCAATGGCGTTCCGTCGAAGCCGGTCAGCGAGCAGAAGGTCCGGTAGAGCACGGGAGAGGCGAAGGCGAGGCCGACCATCGCGGCAACGATCAGCGCCATCCAAAACGCGGTGCGCGTATTCTTCTGCGCAACGGCCGTCACCAGTTGATCCCCGTCTTGGCGATGGTGATGAGGAACATCAGCACGACGAACGCGCCGAGCAGAAGCGCCGTCACGCGGGCGCGGTCGTGCTGGCGCTTGCGGATGATTTCTTCTTCGCCGTCCTTCACCATGCGAGCCACCGGTCGGCGACCAGCACGGTGAACAGGGCGAAAAGATAGAAGACCGAATAAGCGAAGAGGTGCTTTTCGGCGCCCATCTCCTTGGGATCCGTGGCTCGGCTGGCCAGCACCCGTACGGAGAGCGCTACGAATACGAAACTGAGGATAGCCGCACATCCGCCGTAGATCGGCCCGGAAAGTCCGAGTGGCCAAGGTGCGACCGCGGCAGCGGCCATCGGCAGGGTGTAGAGGAAGATCTGCCTGCGCGTGTTTTCGAAGCCTGCGACGACCGGCAGCATCGGGATGCCGGCAGCCGCATAATCGGAACGCACGAACAGCGACAGCGCCCAGAAATGCGGCGGAGTCCAGAGGAAGATGATTGCGAACAGCAGCAACGGCAGCGGAGCGAAATGGCCGGTCGCCGCGACCCAGCCGATCAGCGGCGGAAAGGCTCCCGCTGCGCCCCCAATCACAATGTTCTGCGGCGTCCGCGGCTTCAGCCAGACCGTGTAGACAAGCACGTAGAATAGGATGGACGCGAGCAGCATCGCAGCCGCGAGCCAGTTGGTCGCGAGGCCCATTAGCAGCACTGAGAAAGCGGCGAGCCCGACGCCGAAATGCAGGGCCGATTGCCGATCCATCCGGCCATCGGGCAATGGACGCTTGGCAGTGCGCCGCATCTTCGCGTCGACGTCCGCCTCGTACCATTGATTGAGCGCGCCGCACGCGCCGGCGCCGAGGGCGATGCACAGGATCGCGGTGAAGCCGAGGACGAGCGGAGGAAGCTCCGGTGCGGCCAGCAAACCCGCCAACCCCGTGAACACGACGAGGCTCATCACACGCGGCTTGGTGAGCGCGAGGAAGTCGCGCCAGTCGGCCGGAAGCACGGCTGGATTGGTCATGTCCATTGCGGGCATGGCCGCGCCTATAGGGGCTTGCCCTCGAACGGAAAACCCCTCTCCCCGAGCTGCGCCGCCGCCGCTAATCTGCCGCCATGCTCAATCGAATCGCCCTGATCGCGGCCTGCTTCGCAACACCTGTCGTCGCCCAAGCTCCCGCGCCGGCGCCGGCGGCGGAGGTGGCACCCAAGGAAGACCTAGTCCCGGTAGCCATCGAGACCACTCTCGGACGGATCGTCGTGGGCATCGACCGCGGGCGGGCACCGATCACGGCCGCCAACTTCCTCCATTACATCGACACGCACCGGCTCGACGGAGAGACCTTTTATCGAGCGATGCACAGCGCGGGCGGAGGGCTGATCCAGGCGGGGGTGCGAAGCGACGTGCGCAAGCTGTATCCACCGATCTCGCATGAGCCGACGACCAAGACCGGCATCCACAACGTCGCCGGCACGATCTCGATGGCTCGGCTCGAGCCCGGCTCCGAACAGGGCGACTTCTTCATCCTGGTCGACGACATCCCTGCCTTCGACGCCGGAGGCCCCGGGGGCGACCCCGACGGCTTTGCCGCCTTCGGCCACGTGATCGAAGGAATGGACGTCGTGAAGAAGATCTACGATTCGCCGGTCTCCGCGACCAAGGGCGAGGGACCGATGAAAGGGCAGATGCTCGAGCCGCCGGTAAGGATCATCAAGGCGCAACGCGTAAAGTAACGGCGATCCAACAGCGGCCATCTTTGGCGCCGAATCACAAGTTGGCGTCGTCATTCGAACAGCACCTGGTGCGAATTCATCACTAGCCTGCGTTGCTTACCAGTGTCTCCGTCCGGCGGCCCTGAATCTATGAAATCGGTTTGCGCGTCACTTTGACCACTCTACAACTTATCTTGAAAAGTGGTCTGGACGAGGCCGGTTAGATAGGGGCCTACATTGCTCGACCAACGTGCATCCCAAACCGGCAACGCGCTGACCTTTCTGTCGGAGGGCGGCGAGGCAGGCGCCTTGATGCGCTCGTTGGACTGGTTGCATTCCCCCCTCGGGCATCCATCGGAATGGCCTCAGTCGCTGCGTTCGGTGGTCGCACTGATGCTCGGGTCCAAATTCCCCATGTTCGTCGCCTGGGGTCCGGAATTAGGCTTCCTCTACAACGATGCCTACGCAGTGATCCTCGGCGCCAAACATCCGAAAGCGATGGGCAGCCGGTTCGAAGACATCTGGCGCGAGATCTGGTCGGACATCGGGCCCTTGGCTCATCGGGCGCTGCAGGGCGAGGCGACCTGGCTGGAGGACCTGCCGCTCGTGATGAACCGCAAGGGTTTCGACGAGCAAACCTGGTTCACTTTCTCTTATTCCCCCGTGCGCGGTGACGACGGCCGCATTGCAGGCATGTTCTGCGCCGTCGCAGAGACGACCGAGAAGGTCGTCGCGGAGCGCCGTATCGCAGACGAGAATCAGACCCTCGAGC
>JBKPJK010000345.1:0-2058 GCA_046730635.1 Pseudomonadota bacterium
CGTGACTTCCGAGCTTGCCCATCGCGATCACCGCAAAGCCGGCGGGCTCGGCGTCGGGGGAACGCTCCAGGATCGCCGTGGTCAGCGCTTTGTCGATGGATCGATCGGCGAAATCCGACAGCAGGCGCGTGGCCGATTCCAGCGAGAGCTCCCCGGCAAGATCGCCGAGTCCGACTGCGAGCGCCAGGCCGCGACGACGTCGGCGGAGTTCGGCCTCGATGTCGTCGCCGGAAAGAGAGAGCGCCAGGGCGGCAGCGGCATCGGGTCCATCAGCGAGGAAAGACTCGGCGATCTCCGGATGCGCATGCAGCGCATCGCGCAAGAAGGGCGAGAAGGTCTCTGCCCGTCTACAGGCATCTTCTCGCCGCCCTGGGTCCAAGTCCCGATCCATCACAACGGCTGATCGTTTAGGTTGGGAAATGGAGGAAACCAGCCGCAAATTCGGTCGTTCCTAATCCAGATGAAGCTGGAACAAGAGAACATTCTAGAGGCGGATGTGAACGCAATGGATCGACAAGTCATCCGAGTGGACGTTCCGCCAACGCATGCCGGCATCACCGCCGCCCTCCGCCGAGCCTTCCAGGCCTCGGCATCAGAGCCATGCGACCGCGATTTCGATGAGCTTCTACGAAGTCTGAACTGAGCGAAAGGCTGGTTGGCCTTATTGTTCGTGATCGCGGCTAAGGTCGTCCACCTCGCCCATGATGGTCTGCAGCGCCGACTTGTCGGGGTCGGTCCGATGCTGGCGCCGTGAAGGAAGCTTGCCGCTCGACAGCAACTGCTCGAGCGCCACGCGCCCGCGCGCAACCCGGCTTTTGATCGTGCCGACCGCGCAGCCGCAGATTTCGGCCGCTTCCTCATAGGCAAAGCCGCCGGCGCCGACGAGGATCAAGGCTTCGCGCTGCGGCTGCGGCAGGTGCATCAGCGCCCGCTGCATGTCGCCGAGTTCAATGTGACGATCCTGGCTCGCCGGCGCGGCGAGGATCTTGGACGCCGTGATATCGTCCCACTCACCCTTGAAACGAGCGCGGCGCATCTGGCTGAGGAAGAGGTTGCGCAGGATGATGAAGGTCCAGGCGCGCATGTTGGTACCGGCCTGGAAGCGCTTCCTCGCCGCCCATGCCTTCAGCAATGTCTCCTGAACGAGATCGTCCGCCAGGTCGCGGCTGCCGGAAAGCGATCGTCCGAAGGCGCGCAGGTGCGGGATGACCTGAGCAAGCTGGTCCTTGAATTCGGGATCCGACAAAGGAACCGGCTCGCCGGCTCCATCCACCACGGCGGTGTCCGGTCCGTCCTGTTCCACGTCTTCTGCCAAAATCACACCCCACCCGTTACCGCGCGCGACCGTGGCCGCGAGCGCTTTGATCGAACATGAACAGCGACCGTGACAGAAGCTAGGTGCTCAGGAGCGGCCAACCAAGAAGATGATCGCAAATAAAATCACGACCAGCAGGGTCCCGAACACCAGTACGTTGCGCGCAACACCGGGCGTCGAACCCGCACGAGCTTCCGTCGCAGTTTCCCGCACGGGCGCATCACTGTGTCGGGGTTCGGCCATTACGCTCTCTTCACGAAATCACTGTTCCCAAGGGCAACGCGCCGGTCGAAACCCTGTTCCGACCACGCAACTTTTAGCCGGCCGGCACCGTCGCTGCGTCGAAGAACAGCGCCTGAGCGATCGCCGCCTTCACGGTGGAGCGCTGAAACGGCTTCGTGATCAGGAACGTCGGCTCCGGCCGAGTTCCGGTCAGCAGACGCTCCGGGAAAGCCGTGATGAAGATCACCGGCACGGAAAATTCCGCAAGGATATCCTTCACAGCGTCTATTCCGCTCGAATCGTCAGCGAGCTGGATGTCCGCCAGGACCAGCCCGGGCGGGCTCTGTCTGGCCTGCGCGACAGCTTCATCGCGAGTGACGGCGACACCGGTCACATTATGGCCCAGGTCGCGGCTGCCGGAAAGCGATCGTCCGAAGGCGCGCAGGTGCGGGATGACCTGAGCAAGCTGGTCCTTGAATTCGGGATCCGACAGAGGAACCGGCTCGCCGGCTCCATCCACC
>JBKPJK010000346.1:0-1158 GCA_046730635.1 Pseudomonadota bacterium
GCTGAGGATTGTGGTCGCAAAGTAGGCGGGCTCGCCTCCGCCTACCGTTTCCTCGCCGCGCAGCACGCTGGCATAGCCGAGCCCGAACGGGGCGAACGCCTTGCCGACCTCGGGCAAATGCTTCTGACGGAAATAGTCGAAGTCGAACGTCGCGTCGGGCGACTTCGGATAGGTAACGGTGAGGATGTACATGGCGCCGGACGCCTAGCCCGTTTGCACCCGCACGGCCAGCCGCTACAGGCCTCGCAATGACCAAGCGCACCGGTGGCCGCATCATCGTCGACCAGCTCAGGATCCAGGGCTGCGACCGAATCTTCACCGTTCCCGGCGAGAGCTTCCTCGCGGTGCTCGATGCGCTGCACGACACTCCGGAGATCGAGACGATCGTCTGCCGCCAGGAAGGCGGGGTCGCGTACATGGCGGACGCCGACGGCAAGATGACCGGGCGCCCCGGCGTCGCCTTCGTCACTCGCGGTCCCGGTGCGACCAATGCCAGCGCCGGCGTGCACGTCGCCTTCCAGGATTCGACGCCGATGATCCTGTTCATCGGCGACGTTGCGCGCGGCGACCGTGATCGCGAGGGTTTCCAGGAGATCGATTTCCCCGCCTTCTTCGGTCCGATCGCGAAATGGGCAGCGCGGATCGAGGACGCACGGCGCATCCCCGAATATGTGGCACGCGCCTATCGCGTCGCGACCGCCGGACGGCCGGGTCCTGTCGTGCTCGCCTTGCCGGAGGACATGCTTCGCGACGAGGTCGAGACGCTCGACCGGCCGTGCGTTCCACCGCTCGCGGAGGAGCCCGACCCAGGCGCGGTCCAGGCGCTGTTCGAATTGCTCAAGGAAGCCGCCTCTCCGGTGGCCATCGTCGGTGGCGCCGACTGGAGCCCGCGCGCATCCCACCATTTCGCGAACTTCGCCTTCCGCTACGGGATCCCCGTCGCCGCCGCATTCCGCCGCCAGGATGCCATCTGCAACACGTGCCAGGTCTATGCCGGCAACCTCGGCTATGGCCCCAACCCGAAGCTGCAGCAGCGAATCCGCGACGCCGACCTGGTCATAGCCGTCGGGCCGCGCCTCGGGGAGGCGACGACCGACGGCTACACGCTCATGACGCCGGATCATCCGGGCCAGACACTCGTCCACGTCCATCCCGACC
>JBKPJK010000347.1:0-1197 GCA_046730635.1 Pseudomonadota bacterium
GAACTGGCTGGGGAGCCACGACCATCGGTCGCTTTGGGGGGCGGCACTTCGGTGCTGGCTCTTCTGCCGCAAATTGAAAGGTGTGCAATGGCTACAAAGGCGCTTAGCTTCGACGTCGGCGATTATGTTGTTTACCCCAAGCATGGCGTTGGCCGCGTCGTAGAGCTGCAGAGCACCGAAATCGCCGGATGCCGTCTCGAGCTTTACGTTCTCCGGTTCGAAAAAGAGAAGATGACGCTCCGCGTTCCGTTCAACAAGGCGGACTCGGTCGGCATGCGCAAGCTCTCGTCCGACAAGACGATGAAGGACGCACTCGAGACCCTGAAGGGCAAGCCGAAGGTCAAGCGCACCATGTGGTCGCGCCGGGCCCAGGAATATGAAGCGAAGATCAACTCGGGCGACCTGACCTCGATCGCCGAGGTGACTCGCGACTTGTTCCGTCCGGACGATGCTCCGGAGCAGAGCTATTCCGAGCGGCAGATCTTCGAGGCCGCCTCCTCGCGCCTGGCGCGCGAGCTAGGGGCGATGGAGCAGACCGACGAGAAGTCGGCGCTCGCCAAGATCCTCGAGATCCTCAACAAGGCCGCGCTGGTCCACCACAAGACCAAAGAGCCCGCATAAGCCGTCACGGCTTTGCCGGGTTTGAGCAAGGGCGCCCCTCACCGGGCGCCCTTTCTTTTTGCGCTTGCCGCTGTTCTACCTCTGGTGTATTGCTTGTCTAACACAGCGCAACAGGAGGAAGCATGCGCAAGCCCATCACCATGGCGGCGGTTGCCGCCTGCACAGCGGTCTCCGGCTGCGGAGTCCATGCGGAGGACGCGGGCGCCACGATCTCCCGCAACTACCAGGTCGGCAATTTCCAGAAGATCGAGGTCACCGGGCCCTATGACGTCGAGGTCCGGACGGGGTCCCACCCGACCGTCTCGGCGCGCGGCTCCGAAAAGCTGCTCGAGCGCACCGTCGTCGAGGTCAAGGGCGATCGGCTGCTGATCCGCCCGGAAAACAGCAAGGGCTGGTTTCATTTCGGCTGGTCGAACCACGGCAATGCGAAGTTCGCCGTGACGGTGCCGCAGCTCAATGGAGCGGCCGTCGCCGGCTCGGGCGACATCCGGGTCGACAAGGTGGCAGGCGATCGCTTCGAAGGTTCGGTCGCAGGCTCCGGAGGGATCGACGTCGGCGCGGTGGACGTCCAGTCGG
>JBKPJK010000348.1:0-1398 GCA_046730635.1 Pseudomonadota bacterium
GGGCTACGCGCAAACGCCGGCTGACCTCGGCCCGGCGCTTCTTCCGGTATTTGATCGACGACGCCCGCATCTTGCGCTCCGATCCAACCGAAGGCCACTATCCGCACACCATCCCCCTCCGCTCGCCGGTACCGCTGTTCCCGACGGAACAGGAGGCATTGCTCGCGGCCGCGGCTGACGACGAGGCATGGAGCCTCCCCGCGATCTGGCTGATGCTGCGTCTGGGGCTGACGCGCGCCGAGCTGCTCGCGCTGCGACGCGAGCACATCGATCTCGATGACTCCACGGGACCGGTTGTTTACATCTTTTACGACGACGTGACGAAACGCGGCAAGGAACGAAAGCTCGCCGCCGGCGATGCATTCCGGGCGCTCTACGAGGCGTTTCTCGAGGCCCGCTCTCCGGTCGATCTCCTCTTTCCCGTCGGTCCGCAGGCGGTGAATGGGATGGTGGACCGCGTCCGCGCCGCCGCCGGCATCCAGAAAGAAGTCACCCCTCAGACACTGCGCCACAGTTTCGCCGTCGACCGTGCCAGCGCCGGCGCGACCGAGGAAGATCTGCTGGCGATTCTTGGACTGGCCAACGATGCCCGCAATCGAGCCAGCGTTCAGCGCTACCTCAAGCTCGCGGCTCCCCCGCTCTAGCGGCCGGCCATCGGAGCGTACTCAGAGAGGTCAAGCAGTCGCATCGCTTCGGATTCGAGTCGGTCACGGTACTGCACGGTCGCGACCCATGTTTGTGGAAGCGCCGCGGCGCCGTAGGCGGCTCCGGCCAGCGCCCCAGTGACCGCGCCCGTGGAATCGGCGTCGTCGCCAAGGGCGACCGCCATCTCGACCGCTTCCCGAGCACTACTCGCGTTGAGCAACGACCAGAACGAGGCACCGATCGTCTCTAGCACGAAGCCGCCGGCGCGAACCTCATCGCGCCGACGTCCCGCCGCATCGAGCACGGTTTTGCGCACCTCGCTGTTCGGGATTCCCACCACTGCGGCGGACGGTGCATCGGCGATCGCGCCGCAATTCAGCAGATGGATGATGGCCTGATTGACCGCGACCGTTCCCCATGCCGCGCGCGCTTCGGCGTGCGTCACCCGCGCGCTGTCGAGCGAGGCGCGAACGATGCGGTCCGGCTCCCGGCGAAACCGCAAGGCGACCGGAGCGCAGCGCATGACGCCTCCGTTGGCCGCTGCGGACTGCTCGCCGCGGGCCGCGAGGGCTACCGCGCCGGCATCGAGAGGCGCCGTTCCCGCTGCCAGCGCTTCTAGAGCGATGCGGGTGGTGTTTCCGATATCTTTTGGATTGCTTCGGAACCAGGCGATCAGTCCGGCGGCAAGGCGATCGAGGTCCAGGCCCTTGGCCGTAAGCGACTCCGCCAGAATCAGCGCCTGCTGCGTATCGT
>JBKPJK010000349.1:0-5536 GCA_046730635.1 Pseudomonadota bacterium
GCCGGGCACCAGAATGTCGCGATCATGGCCTATGCGGCGAAATATGCTTCGGCTTTTTACGGGCCGTTCCGAGAGGCGGTCGGTTCGCTCGGGCGCCTCAAGGGCGACAAGCGCGGCTATCAGATGGACCCGGCAAACATCGAGGAAGCTCTGCGGGAGGTCGAGCTGGACCTTGCCGAGGGCGCCGATTTCGTCATGGTGAAACCCGGCCTGCCTTATCTCGACGTCGTCGCGCGGGTGAAGGACGCGTTCGGCGTGCCTACCTTCGCGTACCAGGTCAGCGGCGAATATGCGATGATCGAGGCCTCGGCCGCGGCTGGAGCGGGAGACCGCGATGCGCTGATCCTGGAGACGCTCATCGCCTTCAAGCGGGCAGGCGCAACCGGCGTTCTGACCTATCACGCGGTGGATGCCGCGCGCCTGATCGCGTGATCGAGCAGCTGCGGGCGGAGATCGCGAGGCTGCGCGAAGCGGCAGCGCCGCTGGAGCCTGGCACGGAGGCGCGGCGTGAGCTTGGCGAACAGGCGCTCGGGCATTCGCTGGCCTATTGGGACCAGGTAGAGGAGGCGGCGAGCAACCGCCCCTGGTCGGAGGTCTTCAGCCAGCGCTTCGAACCCGAATTCACCGAAGAAGGCAGGGATCCGACAGCGGTCCTGGACTATGTCGCTAGCTGCGTGGATCAGCCGGGCTTCGCGACGACGTCGCCGCGATTCATGGCCTACATCCCCGGCGGAGGAGTCCCGTTTTCCGCCTTTGGCGACCTCCTGGCGGCCACGTCGAACAAATATTCGGGTTTCGCCTCGGCAAGCCCCGGTGCGGTCCGTATCGAGAATGCCTGCGTGGCGTGGCTTGCCAGCGTAATCGGCTATCCTCACGACGCGGCGGGAACGCTGACATCGGGCGGAAGCATCGCCAACCTGACCGCGGTCGTCGCCGCCCGGGAAACGCGCGATCCTGACGGCGGCGGAGCGGTCTACGTCACCCGCTTCGCCCATTATTGCATCGACAAGGCACTGCACATCGCCGGCCGCGGGCGTTCGCCGAAGCGGGTGATCGACACTGACGATGCTTATCGCATGTCGGTCGAAGCGCTCGAGCGGGCACTCGAGGCTGACTGGCGCAACGGCATCCGACCGTGGATCGTGATTGCGTCCGCGGGCACGGTCGACACCGGTGCCGTCGATCCGCTCGCGGAGATCGCCGACCTCTGCCGCCGCTACGGTGCATGGCTGCATGTCGACGGCGCTTATGGCGGACTCTTCGCCTTGTGCGATGAGGGCAAGGCTCTGCTCCGCGGCATCGAGCAGGCCGACAGCGTCGCTCTCGATCCGCACAAGACGCTTTTCCTGCCCTACGGCACGGGCGCGGTCGTGGTTCGGGACGGGAAGCTTCTGCAGGACGCGTTCAGCGCGACCGGCGACTACATCCAGCCGCTCGGAGAATCGGAGGTCGGGCCGTCGCCCGCTGACCTGTCACCGGAGCTCACCCGCCATTTTCGAGCGCTTCGCTTGTGGCTGCCGCTGCAGATGGCGGGCATCGCCGCGTTCCGCGCCGCGCAGGCGGAAAAGCTCGCACTGGCGCGCTATTTCCACGCGCGCCTTTCGGAGATCGGAGGCTTCGATCCCGGTTCCCAGCCGCAGCTCTCGGTCGTCGCTTTCCGCTACCTTCCAAAGGCCGGTGACGTCGACGAGTTCAATGAGCGGCTGATGCGGCACATCCAGCAGGAGGGTCGGGTGATGATGAGCGGCACGCGCATCGACGGCAGCTACCGCCTGCGCTGCGCCATCCTCTGCTTCCGCACCCATCTCGAACATGTCGACGATGCGATCGACGCGATTCTGCGCGGCGTCGAGGCGCTCAATGGCTGAGGTTATCGCGGAGACTGCACGCCTGCGGCTCCGAACCTGGGATTTCGAGGATCGCGTCGAATTTAAGCGGCACCTGAACACGCCGAACGTGATGCGTTGGCTCGGCGGCGTCTCGGATGAAGATCACGCAAGCGCCGCGTTCGATCGTATCGATCTCTACCAGCGCGAGTTCGGCTTCACCTTCTGGATCGTCGAGCGGAAGGACGATAGTGCGCTGCTCGGCTTTTGCGGTCTGAAGCGTGCGAACGCGCCCGGCGGGGAGAAATTCGCCGGAGAGGTCGAAATCGGCTGGCGCCTGCGCGAGGATGCCTGGGGGCGGGGCTACGCGAAGGAAGCGGCGATTCAGAGCATCGATCTCGCATTCGAGCGTTTCGGCGCGCCGCGGGTGGTCGCCGTCACCGCGCACGGCAATCTGCCCAGCCAGGGTCTCATGAAGCGGCTCGGCATGGTGAGGCGGGAAGAGTTCGACTTCGTCGACGAGCGCTTTCCCCCGGATAGCGACGTCAATCCGCAAGTCGTCTTCGCGATCGAAGCCGCCGACTGGCCCGCGGCACGGAAAGCAGCGCTCGTCTAGATCCCCAGCCGCCGTTGAATCGCGTCGATCCGTTCGGCCTGACGCTGATCGATCGCGCCGACCTCCGCGCCGGCCTTTCTGATGGCGGCGAGGTCGTTGGGCGAAATGCCCCCGTGCGACTGAAGGGCGTTCGCGCCGATGGCGTCGATGTCGGCCAGCGCGATCCGCGTCGGGCCTGCGGCGGCGATGGCCGCGGACAAAGCCTCCTGCGCCGCGACCCAGCCCTCGCTCTGCGGCGCGCCCGCCGCGCCCGCAAGCTTTTCCGCCTCCGCGACCTTGGAATTGAACGCAGCCTCACCCTCGTGCGCCTGCCCCACGAGCTGGGCAAGTTGGCTCGCCAGGGCGGGGGTGACGGCTCGGTCGTTCATGGGCCGATCGACAGGAAGCCGCGGATCGACCGCCTCGCCCGCGCGCGGCTGGAGCGAGGGGTAAGGTCCGCCGGGCGTAGTGCACGCGCCAAGCGCCGCGAAAGCAAGGATGAGGCCGACCGCTCGCATCGCATTCCGCTCTAAGAGAGGCGGCTGCGCGCCGCAATTGCTCAAGGGTTGCGCGTGGCGGCTCGTCCCCCTATGTCGCCGCTTCCGCGCCGCTCCCCATGCGTCGCGACCGCGCGCCCGTAGCTCAGCTGGATAGAGCACCAGACTACGAATCTGGGGGTCAGAGGTTCGAATCCTTTCGGGCGCGCCATTTTCCCGGCGGATCCTGTATTGAATGAAAGCTCGCCGGTCGGCCGTGCCGACGCCGCGCTCTCGCATGACCGTCAGGCGTTGACGGCGGTCGTGATTGTCATCGCCCGGGCAGCGAAATCTTCAGCCAGCTTGGAATGCCAGGCGCGTGCCTGCTCGGTCACTGCGCGCTGGGCAGCCATGCGTTCCTGAACTTCGCGGCGGCGATAGTAACGCTCGTTGGACTCCACTGAGGCCCCCCTCAAAACTCGGCACAGTTCCGGACCATCACGCAAAATTCTTTAAGAGATGATGAATTATCCACAGGCCTGTGGACAAATTCCCGATCGATTCGGGTCCATAACAAACATTGTCCCGTGACGGAACAGAGCGTTGCACGGCGGTGACACACGTCCCTTAATCACCGATTATCCCTGAAACCTAACGACTCGACGCTCGTTGGGTCGGGAAATGGTTTCGAAGGAAAGCACATGCTGAGCTCGATTGAATCCCGCCGTGCTGCGTTCAACCCGAGCGCCCGCGGCTATCATGCGGTCTACCACGAGGGCGAAGTGAATCACTGCCCTGGTTGCGGCCGTACCCATTGGCTGATCGGCCGCCTGTCGGCGGAATGCGCTTTCTGCTCGACGGCGTTGCCGCTGAAGGAAGTGGGCACCCACGGCCCTGCGTCGAAGCCCGTCTTCTGGAGCGGCGTCCGTCCCAGCTACGCGGAACTCAACGCCGCCTGACGAGCAAATTGACTTTCTGCAGAACGCGTTCGGGTGTAATGCCCGGACGCCATGCGGAACGCTGTTTTCTTCCTTGTGCTGATCACTTCGGGGACGGCCGCTCTGGCCGCGCCGGGAGCGTCGGGCTTCGCGCTGGTGAACGGGACTTCGGGGCCCTTTGCCGAGATGTCGATCCGCCGCGCGGGGACCAATGACTGGAAACCGCTCGCGAGCTCGCCTGCGCCTGGAGCGCGGACCGACGTTCAGTTCAAGGATCCGGATTGCGCTTTCGACATTCGCGCCAAGGTCGGCGGCTCGCCGGTGACTTGGGCGGGCGTCAATCTGTGCGACGTGAAGAGCGTAACTCTGAAGAAGGATGATAACGCCGGGGCGTGGGTCGATTACGACCAGTGATGGTCCGGCGCCTCGTCGGCGCGGAATAGGGACCAGCAGCAACTGCGGGAACGCCCGGCCGGACGGAGTCTAGAAGCTTGCCGCCCGCAACGAACACGACGCCGGTGCACGCCGCAGCCAGCAGCCAGCCTTCGAACCCTGGATAGACTTCGAGATAAAGCCGGCCGCGCTCGACCGCTCCGAGAGCGATCGCATAGATGACGAGCCACGCTTCCCACCGCGTCTTGATCGTAAACAGCCGACCGACTTTTCGAAGCATGGTCACATCCTGAATCGTTAAGAACGCAACGTCCTAACGGCGGATTTGAGCCATATGCTCCTTAATGGGAACGGTAAATAGAAAGTTAACAGTTAAGCGAGCTGTCCCACATCGAGAAGATCGAGCAAGGCCGCCCGCGCGGCCTCGATTTCTCCGATCAACGCGGGGTTCTGAAGCTCGGCGGTGTGGATCTGTTCGGGCCAGGTCTTGCCGATCAGGTCCGCCAGACGGCCGAGCTTTTCTTCATCGACGATGAAGCGCGGGTCCACATCTTCCGGATCCGCCACGACGCGGAGCCGAAGGCAGGCCGGTCCCCCTCCGTTCGCCATGGACTCGCGCACGTCGACAACTTCGACCCGTCGAATCGGACCGTTTCCGGCGACGTGTCGCTCGATCCACGACCAGACCGACGCAGTCTCGCACGCTTCGGTCGGGACGATCAGCGTGGGCTCGCCGTCGGGAGGCGTCACGAGCTGCGCATTGAACAGATAGGAGCGCACGGCGTCCTCGATCGCAACCTCCGCTTCGGGCACCTCGACATATTCGAACCCCGCGACGAGCGCCGCGCACCGGTCAAGCAGCGGCTGCTTGTCTGCGAAAGCTTTCTCGTGAGCGAACAACACGCGCTCGTTGGCGACGGCGACGACGTCGTTGTGGAACGCGCCCGCCGCGATCGCTTGATCGGACTGCTCGACGAAGATTGTCCGGTCCGGATCGAGGCCGTGGCGCCGGGCGATCGCCTTCGAAGCCTGGATATGCTGGCGGGCAGGGAAGGCGCCCCCCGAAACACCGTAGACGAAGACTTCGACACCGGCTTCGCCGTGCGACGGCGTCAGGCGCATGTGGTTCGCCGCGCCCTCGTCGCCGAAGGCCGGGGGGATCGGCTCATGGACGGCGAACGCTGCTGAGCCCAAGGCAATCCGCAGCTGCGCCAGGGTCGCGGGCCATTCGTGGCTGCGATGCGGCATGGTCCGGAGGTTGGCGACCGTAAGGTGGCATTTTCCGTCCGAGGTGTCCGCGGCTGGCGA
>JBKPJK010000350.1:0-4285 GCA_046730635.1 Pseudomonadota bacterium
TCCCGAGCTCATCGACCGGGTGCGCAAGCGGGAACCCAGCGCATTCGTCCTGACGATGGACAATCCCGTGCTGGTGAGGCGCCTTGCGCGCCAGCTCCGGCGGGCGTTTCCCGAGCTGCCGATCATCGCTCGTGCTCGTGACACGAGCCACGCTGCCGAGTTGTACAAAGCGGGTGTGACCGATGCGGTGCCCGAAACGCTGGAGGCCTCGCTCCAGCTGGCCGAGGCCGCTCTCGTAGATCTCGGAGTGGCGATGGGGCCGGTCATCGCCTCCATTCACGAGAAACGCGACGAGTTGCGCGGAAAGATCAAGGTGGAGGCTGAGCTGGCGGAAAAGCCGCGCCTTGGGCGAAGGCGCGTGCGCGAATCTCAGTCGAAGGTAGGCTCGAACCGGAGCACGCCGGCGGTATAGGTCTTGTGCTCGGCATTGTCCGCTGGGTGACGATTGCCGTCGTAGACCACCACCTCCCGGAAATCGAAAGGCGACACACCGTCAAGGCACGCGACGTTCACTCCCAGCTGGTTTGGGCTGGAGCGTCGCTTGTGGTGAGTATAGATCCCGCAGACGGTGCAGAAGTGATGCTCGGCCGTCTTCGTGTTAAATCGATAGGTCGCGACCTTGTCTTCGCCCTCGGTGATCCGGAACGCGTCCGGTGTCGAAGTCACCGCGACCGCGCCACGCATCCGGCAGATCGAGCAGGTGCAGCGTCGAGCGGTGGCGAAGCCCTCGGTGAGCGTGACCGTGAATCGCACCGTGCCGCAATGGCACGAGCCGTTGAGCGTCACGGGTTCCGCTGAGCGCGTGTCGATCAAGCCGCGACTTTCTCCAAGGCGTCTTTGACGGCCTCAAGGGCCTCTTTGGCCTTCGAGCCATCGGGCCCTCCGCCTTGGGCCATGTCGGGTCGCCCGCCGCCGCCCTGCCCGCCGAGCGTAGCCACCGCCGCTTTCACGAGGTCGACCGCGCTAACCTGGGCGGCGAGGTCGTCCGTCACTCCGACGGCGACGCTGGCGCGTCCCTCGTTCACTGCGATGAGCGCGGCGATTCCCGAACCCACGCGCTGCTTCATCGTGTCAATCGTCGACCGTAAGGTCTTGGGATCCAAGCCCTCGACGACCTGGCCCAGGAACTTGTGACCGTTCACTTCTTCGGGCCCTGGGGCGTCGGCTTTCGCCGAGCCGCCACCCATCGCGAGCGCCCTCTTCGCCTCCGCCAGTTCGCGCTCCAGCTTCCGCCTCTCTTCGACGAGCGAAGCAATTCGAGCTGGAACCTCATCGGGAGCAGCCTTCAGGGTCGCCGCCGCCTCCCGCAACTTGGCGTCGCGATCGGTCAGCCACTGCCTGGCGGCCTCGCCGGTCAGGGCCTCGATGCGACGGACGCCCGCGGAAACGGCGCTCTCGCTGATGATCTTGAGCAGCTGGATGTCGCCGAGCGCCCGCACATGCGTGCCGCCGCACAATTCCACCGAGTAGTCGCCATCTTCGAGGCGACCCATTGAGAGCACGCGGACTTCATCGCCGTATTTCTCGCCGAAGAGCGCCATCGCGCCCGCTTCGATCGCGTCCGAATGGCTCATCAGTCGTGTCGTCACTGGCTCGTTCGACCGGATCTGCGCATTCACCTCGGCCTCGACCGCATCGATCTCGGCGCGCGTCAGCGCCTTCGGGTGTGAGAAGTCGAACCGGAAATAGTCCGGCGAGACCAAACTGCCCTTCTGTGTCACGTGCGATCCGAGATGCCGCTGAAGCGCCGCGTGCAGCAGGTGCGTGGCACTATGGTTGGCGCGAACGCGATCGCGACGCTTGCTGTCGACTTTCTGGTGTACGGTCTCGCCGACGCTGAGCTCGCCGGCAGCGAGCTTCGTACGAAGCACGTGAAGCTTGCCAAGGGGCTTCGATGTATCCTCAACTTCCCCTACGAAACCTTTGAGCGTGGTCAGCTTTCCGGAGTCACCAATCTGTCCGCCGCTCTCGCCGTAGAAGGGCGTCTGGTTGAGGAGGATTTCGACCGTCTGGCCAACCTCCGCATTCTCGACGCGCTGACCGTCCTTGACCATGGCCAGGACGACGCCCTCGCCCTCATCTCCCGAATAGCCGGTGAACTCGGTCGCGCCATATCGCTCCGCAAGGTCGAACCAGATATCTTCGCTGGCCTTCGCTCCGGATCCCTTCCACGCGGCGCGGGCTTTCGCCTTCTGCTCGGCCATCGCCGCATCGAACGCCGCCTGGTCGACCCTAAGCCCCTTCTCGAGAAGCGCCTGCTCCGTGAGGTCGAGCGGAAAGCCGTATGTGTCGTACAGCTTGAACGCGACTTCGCCGGAAAGCGTATCGTCCTTCGACAGACCCGCCGTGGCCTCGTCGAGAAGCTTCAGCCCGTTTGCGAGCGTCTGGCGGAACCTGGTCTCTTCCTGTTGAAGCGTCGCCTCGATCAACGGCTGCGCCCTAACCAGCTCCGGATAGGCAGCACCCATTTCCGCGACGAGCGAGGGCACCAGTCGATACATGAGCGGCTCGCTCGCACCGAGAAGGTGGGCATGCCGCATCGCGCGCCGCATGATCCGGCGGAGTACATAGCCCCTCCCCTCATTCGCCGGCAGGACTCCGTCGGCAATGAGAAAACCCGACGCGCGCAGGTGATCGGCAATGATGCGATGGCTTGCTACACTGTCGTCGTCATGGTTGCTGGTCAGCTCTTCGCTGGCCCGGATTAGCGTCTTAAAGGTGTCCGTATCGTAATTGTCGTGAACGCCCTGCAGGACCGCCGCGATGCGCTCCAGGCCCATCCCCGTGTCGATGCTCTTCTTCGGTAGCTCGGACACGATCTCGCCCGCAGCCTGCTCGAACTGCATGAAGACGAGGTTCCAAATCTCGACGAACCGATCGCCGTCCTCGTCCGGGCTTCCAGGAGGTCCGCCGGGGATATGGTCGCCGTGATCGTAGAAGATCTCGGAACACGGGCCGCACGGGCCGTCGTCGCCCATGGCCCAGAAATTGTCCTTCGTAGGAATGCGGATGATCCGGCTCTCCGGCAAGCCGGAGATCTTCTTCCAGAGCTCGAACGCTTCGTCGTCGGTATGATAAACGGTCGCGGTCAGACGATCGGCCGAAAGGCCCCATTCCTTGGTGAGCAGGTTCCACGCCAGCTCGATGGCGCGGTCCTTGAAATAGTCGCCGAAGGAGAAATTCCCGAGCATTTCGAAGAAGGTATGATGGCGCGCCGTATAACCGACGTTGTCCAGGTCGTTATGCTTGCCGCCTGCGCGGACGCACTTCTGCGAACTTGTCGCCCGTGAATAAGGACGCGTTTCCAAGCCCGTAAAGACGTTCTTGAAGGGCACCATGCCGGCATTCACGAACATCAAGGTGGGGTCGTTCTGCGGAACCAGCGGCGCCGACTGCACCCGCGCGTGGCCGTTCTTCTCGAAATAGTCGAGGAAGCCGCGGCGGATGTCGTTCGTGGAAGTCATAAGGGACATGTAAATGCCCTGCTGCATTGCAGCAAGGAGCAGGCGCGCTTCGGGCTTTGCAGCAAGCAGCAGCAGCCGCTACGCGCAGCAAATGGCGAAGCGGCCCAAGTCGAGCATCCCCAGATACAAGCGCAAGCGCCGGTCAGGATCGCTGATCGGCCGTATCGTCGGCTGGATCGTCAAGCTGATCCTCGCCTTCCTCATCATTTCCGTCCTGTGGGTACTTGCCTATCGGTTCGTGAATCCGCCGATCACGATAACGATGATCGGCGACATGTTCGCGGGGCGAGGCGCGACGCGCGACTGGATGCCGATCGGACAAATCGACCGCGACATGGTGCGCGGCGCGATCGCGGCCGAGGACGGAAAGTTCTGCTCTCATCATGGCTTCGACTTCGAAGCCATTGAAGATGCAATGAAAAGGAACGCGTCTGGCGGACGGATCCGCGGCGGCTCCACGATCAGCCAACAGGCGGCAAAGAACGCCTTCCTATGGCAGGGCGGCGGCTATGCGCGTAAGGGCGTCGAAGCCTGGTTTACCTTCCTCATCGAGCATCTTTGGGGCAAGCGGCGAATCATGGAGGTCTATCTGAACCTCGCCGAAACCGGCATCGGCACCTACGGCGTGAACGCCGGGTCGCAGCGCTATTTCGGGCATGATTCGAGTGCGATGAGCCCGACTGAGGCCGCGCGCATCGCAGCGGTCCTTCCCTTGCCCAAGAAGCGCGGAGCGGTTGCGCCGAAGGGCTTTACGCGGCGCTACGGCAATACCCTCGCCGCACGCATCCCGATCGTCGCGCGCGACGGGCTCGACGCATGCG
>JBKPJK010000351.1:0-4635 GCA_046730635.1 Pseudomonadota bacterium
CGGCTGTTCGGCGGCGAGAGATGCGGCTCGCCGATTTCAGTCTTCAGTGCGTGCTGCAGGAGCGCAGTTTCGACCCGCGATACCAGATAGCCGCGATAGGCCTCGTCATCGACATGCTGGAGCTGGCACCCACCGCATTCGGGAAAATGTCGGCACGGCGGCTGTTGGTGATGCGGCCCCGGCGCGAGCGCTCCGTCGTCGAGGAGAGCGTCGCCCGGCACACCGAACGGCACATGACGCCCGCTTGAGGTGACGCCATCGCCGCGCGCAGCAATGCGAACGACGAGTTCGTTCATCGCAGGAGAGCGAGAGCGCGCGGGATGGCATCAGCGAGATCGTCGGCGATCAGCGCCGGCCCGGCAATCTCGGCGGCGCGCCCGTGAAGCCAGACGCCGGCGCAGGCGGCTTCGAACGGCGGAAGGCCCCGCGCTCTCAATGCCGCAATCATCCCGGCAAGGACGTCGCCCGTGCCGGCCGTGGCGAGCCAGGCGGGAGCAGGCGGAGCGAATCCGACCTTGCCCTCGGGAGACGCAACGATCGTGTCGGGGCCCTTGAGGACCACCACGGCCCCGCACCGACTGGCAGCTTCCGCTGCGCGTTCCGCTTTGGAGCCCTCAATTTCGCCGAACAGCCGCCGGAATTCCCCCTCATGCGGGGTGACGATCGCGTCTTGGCCCCTGAGGCGTTCGACCTCGCCCAAGTGAGTGATGGCATCGGCATCCAAGACCTTCGGCGCCCTCGAGGTCAGCGCCAGCGTCAGCAACTGCGGGATGTCTCCCATGCCCGGGCCGACGAGCAGGCAATCGATGCGCTCATCGTTCACTTCGGCCGTGTCGGTCTGGACGATTGCCGAGGGAAGCCCCTCGATCGAGCGCGACGTGCTGACCCGGACATAGCCGGCTCCCGATTTCGCAGCAGCCTTGGCTGCGAGCGCAATGGCGCCCGGCATCTTTCCCGCGAGCGCATGGACCAGCCCACGGGAGTATTTGTTTGCGGAAGTAACGACGGCCGGCAGTTCGGGCGGTTGGATCTCATGCCAGTCGTCCGCAGCGTTGATTCCGATGTCTGCGAGGACGACCCTTCCGCATTTGTGCATCGCCGGGTCGAGCCGGTGAGCCGGCTTCAGTGCGCCGAACGTAACCGTCAGGTCGAAGCCGTGGAGCGCGTTCAGCAAGTCGCCTGAATCCGAATCCACACCGCTCGGAACGTCGCAAGCGATCGCGGCGACGGCCTCGTGGGCCAATTCCGAAACTATGAGACTGACGTCATCATCGAGCCCGCGTGTCAGCCCGGTGCCGAACAACGCGTCGATCATCAGCGGCGAGCCCTTGGTGTCGGCGGAAAGCCGTTCGACCTCACCGTTCCACTGCGAACGCGCCCACTGGGCCGCGCCGCTCTTCGGTTCTCCGAGCGCGGCAATACGCACCTGTACACCGCGCGCCGCGAGATGCCGTGCCGCGACATAGCCGTCGCCGCCGTTGTTCCCAGGCCCGCACAAGATCAGCGTCGGCATCGGACCCGCAAATCGATAGACCGCTTCGGCGACGCCGGCCCCTGCCCGCTCCATCAGTTGCTCGACGCTCGTTCCCCCATCGATTGCCGCCTGCTCGGCTGCGCGCATGCGTTTGGCGGTGAGGATCGGACGTCCTGAAGTCATTGGCGAGCGTCTAACGCAGGAAGGTCGCCAGATGCCACCATTCGCGCGGCACGAGCTCCGCCGCATCGTCCCGCGCCCGTTCGGTCTCGAACAATGCGAAGCAGGTTGCGCCCGACCCGGACATGCGGACGAACTCGACACCGGGCTGAGCGGACAGCCAGGCAATCACCGTTTCGACCTGAGGAGCGATCGCCCTCGCGGCCTCCTCGAGACCGTTGAATCCGAACTGCCAATCCTCGAGCGGTCCCTGATCGATTCCGTTCCAGCCCGCGAACGCCTCCGCTGTCGATACTCCGACCCTTGGATTCACCAGCACGACCGGCTTGCCCGCGAGCTGCGGCAGATCGATTGGCGTCAGACGGTCGCCCGCGCCCTCGCCCCTCGCCGGCAGACTGAGAAGGCACGCCGGGACATCGCTTCCCAAGGTAGGCGCAATCGCCTCCGCATGAGCGGGATCGATGCGCCAGAGTGACGTCAGCAGCCTCAAGGCCGCAGCCGCATCCGCCGAACCTCCGCCAATCCCGGAGGCGACGGGCAGCCGCTTGTCGAGCGTGATCGCTGCGCCTGCCTGGACCCCAGCGGCCGCCTTCAGGGCCATCGCGGCCTTCCAGACCATATTGTCCTGCGGATTGCCGAGTTGCTCCGCCATGGGTCCGGTGATCTGCAAAATGACGTCATCCACCGGCTCTGCGCTCAGCCGGTCGCCATCGGTGCAGAAAGCAAAGATCGTCTCGATCGCGTGCCGCCCGTCCGGCAGCTTGCCTCTCACGTGCAGCGCAAGGTTCAGCTTTGCCGGAGCGATCTCCCGAGCAGCGGTCAAGGTGCGGCGTTCGACGGGTTCAAACCCGAAGCGAGCTTGGCCTTCACGCGTGCCGCAGTATCGTCTTCCGCAGTTACAAGGGCCGCATTCCAGGCAAATCTCGCCTCGTACCGACGGCCCGCCTTGAACAGGGCGTCACCGAGATGCTCCTGGATGTCGGCCTGGTCGGGGTCCTTCTCGGCAGCGGTCTGAAGAGTGAGGATCGCCTCGCCCACCTTACCGCGCTTGAACTGGGCCCATCCGAGCGAGTCGGTGATCGATGCATCGTCGGGAGCGAGCTCGCTCGCTTTGCGGATCATCGCCTCGGCAGCGTCTAGGTCTTCGTGATGCTCGAGCTTCGAATAGCCGAGGAAATTGAGCAGCAGGGGTTGGTCGGGCGCAAGCGCCAGGCCTTGCTGAAGAGCCGCTTTGGTTTCCGGCCACCGATCCGCCTGCTCGAAGGCATTCGCCTGCAGCAGCAGCAACGGCCACAGCTGACTCTTGAGACCCTGTGCGTTGGCCAGCGCGATCGCACGCGAATAGCTGGCCGCGGCCTCGTTGTAGCGCTTCATCGCCAGATAGACGTCACCAAGGCGCGACAGGTCGTTGATCGTCGCGTCGCGCGCCGCTGCAGCTGCAGACGCGACGGTAAAAGCTTCGTCCAACCTTTTGCTTTCGGTCAGGATCTTTACCTGTACGTCGCGAACCTGGCTGCCCAATGCGTCATCACGGGGGATGGTTCGGAGCAGCGCGAGCGCTTCGTCGGTCCGCTGCTGCGTCTCCATGAGCAGCGCAAGCAACATCGTGGCGCTGCTGTTCTGGGGATTTGCGAACCTTGCGACCTGACCGAGAGCGATCGGCGGCGCTCCGCGTTGAAGCCGTGCAAGATCCGTCGTGAAGGCCGTGAGCGCCTCGCTAAGCGCCTCCGCGGGCGTGTCTATCGCCTGGCCGCTGGTCCTTCCGGCAAGGACTCGCTGTCGCGCAGCGGCCGCGTCGGAGCCCATCCCGTCGACCATCACGAGGGCCCGGTCCCGGTCGCCGGCGGCGAGGAACCCGTCGGCCAGTGCAAGGCGGAGCCGGTTCTCACGCGCGCCCGCAGACCCGATTGCCCGGCGCGCATAGCCCTCCGCGTCCGCGGTGCGCCGGAATTTTAGAAGGATCAGCGCATGCTCCTCATTGCGGAGCGGTGCCAACAGGCTGTTGTTCGGGATGGCGTCGATGGTTGCGAGCGCGCGGTCCATATCGCCGCGCTCGGCGAGGTCCCAGGCCGTGAGCAGAGGAATGAGGAAGCTGAGATTGGCGCTGTCGCCGCTGCCGGGTTGAACCCAGGCCAGTGCGCGATCGATTCGCCGCTTCCGGACCTCGTTCGAGACGAGGAGGAGACGGGCTTCCACGGGCAACTTCGCCGCGGGCAGCCTGCCGGCCACAGAGAGCGCGAGGTCGATCTGGCCTGCCCCAAGCGCTTCGAGAAGCGCCTTGCGCGCTAGATCCGTCTGATCCGGTTGGGCCTGGGCAAGCGCAGCGAGCAAAGCGGCCGACCGCGCGTGATCGCCGCTCAGCGCGGCTGCTCGCGCCTCGACATAGGCGCGGGCGGGGTCTGACGAGACCGACGCACTTGCGGGCGTCGCGCCGATTGCGAGGGCGGCAAGGCCGGCACAGGCGAGCAAGCTACATGTTCGGGTAATTGGGTCCTCCGCCGCCTTCAGGAGTGACCCAGTTGATGTTCTGAGTCGGATCCTTGATGTCGCACGTCTTGCAGTGGACGCAATTCTGCGCGTTGATCTGGAGCCTTGGTTCACCGTTCTCGCCGTCGACGAATTCGTACACTCCTGCCGGACAATAGAGCCGTTCCGGCCCGGCATAAACCGGCAGATTGATCGCCGTGGGTATGTCGGCGTCCTTGAGCGTCAGATGAACCGGCTGATCTTCCTCGTGATTGGTGTTCGAGATGAAAACCGAACCCAGGCGGTCGAACGTCAGCACCCCGTCCGGCTTGGGATAATCGATCGGCGTCGCTTCGTCCTTGCGCTTCAGCGAAAGATTGTCGGCCTTGTTCTTGAGCGTCCACGGAAGGCTGATCCCGAGATGGCCGAGCCACATGTCGAGCCCGGCATACAGAGTGCCCCACGTGCCGCCCCAGTGCGCGACTGCCGGCTGTGCGTTGCGGACGGTCTTCAGT
>JBKPJK010000352.1:0-8839 GCA_046730635.1 Pseudomonadota bacterium
GGGTAGCAAGGATAGCCAGCTCCGGTGAGGCGGATTCGGGGGGTGGGTAGAGGCAGCAAACTTGCCTTGTTCGCAGGCGTGCTTGTCGTGTCCGCCCTCGTGCTGTGGTTCACCGTAACGAGTTCGCAGCCCCTTGTCGCCAGGCGCGCGGCTCCGACCGCCCAAGATGTCGGAGCGGGGCGAGAGGCTTATCACCAGCTTCGCGAGGCTCGTGGCAACAAGGGGGGTGCACAGATCACTCTGGGCCCTGCCGAACTTGACGGGTTGAGTGCGGTCGCCAGTCACGGCTTCCGGCCCAACGGGCTGCTGCTGGGCACCCAGGGATCAACTTTAGTTGTTCAGGCGAGCCACCATCTTCCTCTCGGGCGATGGTTGAATGTCACGTTGAGGGCGGAAGGTCCGAGCAGGGAATTTCCACGCACTTATCTCAAGGTCGGCGCCTGGAGCCTCCCCCCGCTCTTGAGCCGGTGGGCGCTCGAAGTGGGCCGCTGGGTCCTAGAGCGGCGGGTCGTGGTGCCGCCGCTCGACCATGCAGTCCGCAATTTCTCGGTTGAGGGCGGGACGGTGCGAGCCATGAGCAGCCTGCCGGGGAAGATGGGATTGGTCGACCAGATGGCCAATGCCGTCGCCGTTCCGATCGATAGCGACCAGGTGATCCGCATCTATTGCGCGCTGACCGACCGTCAGCGGAAGCAGCCTAGCAGCGATTTCGCGGAGCAGGTACGGCGCGCCTTTTCGGTCGACCCGGGACCCGTCGCGCGAGCCGACTTTAATCGGGCGGCCTTCATTTCGCTCGGCATGTTGCTGGTCGATCAGCGGGTGAAGGATTTCGCCCAGGTCTCGGGCGAGGCCTTGCGGCAGTGCAGGATCCCGACCGTCCCTGCTTCGGTCTACGGCCGCTTCGACTGGACCAAGCATTGGGCACTGTCGGCCGCGATTTCCGTGGGTGCGGGCGTCCAGCTCAGCGAAGCCGCCGGCGAGTGGAAGGAGCTGGCCGACAGCCTCTCGCGCCAGTCGCAGTTTGCGGTTGGCGACCCGAGCGGCTTTTCCATGGCCGACCTCGCGGCCGATCGCGCCGGATTTCGAACCGCGAGCGCGGCGGTTGGACCCGAGAGTGCCGAGCGGCTCGCGGCCGAACTTGCAAAGGCGACGCCGGAGCAACTGCTCCCGAACCAGCTTATCCAGCGCGAGGATGGCTTGACCAATAAGGAGTTCGTCCAGCGCTACGGCGGCGTCGACGATCCACGCTTCAAGGCCCGCGTGCGGGAGATCGACGCCGTGCTTGTCCAGAGGGGCCTTCGATAGGGTGGTCGCTTCCCGCCTCCGCTGCGTTTAGGGCGGCGTCATGCCCAGCAAGAAGTTCGCCGGCCTCCCGACCCGCAAGCAGATCCTCGATTTCATCGCCTCGTCCGACCAGCCGGCGGGCAAGCGCGAGATCGCACGGGCATTTGGCCTCTCCGGCCAGACGAAGATCGATCTCAAGCGCTTGTTGAAGGACATGGCCGACGAAGGGCTGATCGACAGCTCTCCGGGCCGGGCTTTCCACCAGGCCGGTGGGGTGCCGAAGGTGACCGTTCTGCGTGTTGCTGCCGTCGACGACGGCGGCACCGTGTGGGCGGTTCCTGAACAATGGCACGCCGAAGGTCCTGCGCCGAAGTTGCGGGTGCTGGAACGCGGCAAGCGCAGCGCGCTCGGGATCGGCGACCGCGTGCTCGCGCGAACCGAGGAGAGAGGGCAGGGGCTGGTCGCCCATCCGCTCAAGAAGCTCGCGCGGTCGGCGGAGTTGACGCTCGGCGTCGTGAAGCAGGAAGGCGAGCGCTTCTGGCTTTCACCCGTAGACAAGCGCGAGCGGCGGGAGCTGTTCCTCAGCGATTTGAAAGACGCAGAGCCCGGCGACCTCGTGCTTTGCGAGGTCACCGGCCGGCCGCCGCGGGTGAGTGCGCGGGTCGATGCGGTCCTCGGCGATCCGTTCGCTCCGCGAAGCTTCAGCCTGATCGCGATCCACAAGCATGGACTTCGACATGAATTTTCGAAGGAGGCGATCGACGAGGCGCATCGCGTATCGAAGTTGCCGCTCGGCGAGCGCGAGGACCTGACGCACCTCCCGATCGTCGCGATCGATCCGGAGGACGCGCGCGATCACGATGACGCGATCTGGGCGGAGGCGGACGGCCAGGGCGGATGGAATGCGATCGTCGCGATCGCGGACGTCAGCTTCTACGTCCGCCCAGGATCCGAGCTCGACCGGGAGGCGAGGGCACGCGGGAACAGCGTCTATTTCCCAGATCGTGTCGTGCCGATGCTTCCCGAGGAGCTGTCGGCCGACATCTGCTCGCTGAAGGCCGGCAAGCCGCGAGCAGCGTTGGCTTGTCACCTCAAGATCGCGAAGGACGGCACGCTCAAAAGCTGGCGCTTTACGCGAGCGAAGGTTTGCATAGCAGCAAACATTGCCTATGAGGATGCACAGGCGGCGATGGACGCGGTGGAGGAGGAGCGCGTCGAGGTTTCCTCGCCGGTTTGCTCGATGCCGCGGATCGAAGGGCCGGTTCCCCAGGAGCTGGTCGAGAAGGCGCTGAAGCCGCTGTGGGGTTGCTGGCGCGCGCTGTTCGCAGCGCGGCAGAAGCGCGATCCGCTCGAACTCGACCTTCCCGAACGACGCGTGATGCTCGACGAAAAGGGCCGGATCACTTCGATCGCGCCGCGCGACCGGCTCGACGCGCACCGGCTCGTCGAGGACTTCATGATTGCAGCCAACGTTGCCGCCGCCCGCGCACTGGAGGCGAAGAAGGCGCCGGTCATGTACCGGGTCCACGAGCCGCCGAGCCGGGAGAAGCTGGTCGCTCTCAAGGATTATCTGAAGACCTTCGGGGTCGAATTCTCCCTAGGTCAGGTCATTAAGCCGGGCACGTTCAACCGGATTATCGAGCGCGTCGGAGATGCCGACGGTCGCGAGGAGATCATGGAGCAGCTGCTGCGCACGCAGATGCAGGCACGCTACGGCCCGGAGAGGCTCGGCCATTTTGGGCTGGCGCTGGCCACCTATGCCCATTTCACTTCGCCGATCCGCCGGTACGCAGACCTGCTGGTGCATCGCTCGCTGGTGAAGGCCTACAATCTCGGCGAAGGTGGTCTCCCGCAAGGCGACGAAGAAAGGTTCGAGCAGATCGGCGAGCAGATTTCGATGCTGGAGCGGCGCGCCATGGAGGCGGAGCGCGAGACGATCGACCGCTATGTCGCGGCGTACCTGGCCGACCAGGTCGGTCAGCTGGTCGAGTGCAGAATCACCGGGGTTCAGCCCTTCGGATTCTTCGCATCGGTCGAAGACCTCGGCGGCGACGGCCTCGTTCTGGCGAAGGACCTGGGCCAGGAATATTTCCGATACGACGAAGCGGCGCGTGCCCTTGTCGGCGACGAAAGTGGCGAAACCTACCGCGTCGGCCAGCGACTGACGCTTCGGCTCGCCGAGGCCAATCCCGTGAGCGGGTCGCTGCGCTACGAGCTTCCCGAGGGGAGCTATGGCGGCAGATCCATGCCGATTCGTCAGGACCGCACGCGCAGCGCGAGGCGGCGCGGTCGGCCTCCTAATATTCGCCATCAATCGCGGCGACGTTGAACCCGTCGAAACCTTCGTCGCGAAGGAGTATTGGGCCAGCACCGAAGAGGAAACAGCTCATGCCTCATAAGATCGCGATCATCGTCGGCAGCCTTCGCAAGGACAGTTTGAACCGGAAGGTGGCGCGGTCCATCTGCGCGTTGCGCGGAGACAATCTCGACTGCTCGATGATCGAGATCGGCGACCTGCCGCTTTATAATCAGGACCTGGACGCGAATCCGCCTCAGCGGTGGACGCGCTTCCGAGAGCAGGTGGGAGCAGCGGATGGCGTCCTTTTCTGCAGTCCGGAATATAATCGCGGCATCCCCGGGGTGCTCAAGAACGCCATCGACGTGGGTTCGCGGCCCTATGGGCAGAGCGTCTTCGACAAAAAGCCGGCAGCGATCGTGACCGCGTCACCGGGAAGCATCGGCGGCTTCGGCGCGAACCATCAAATCCGGCAGGCATGCGTGTTTCTCAACATGCCCGTGATGCAGCAACCGGAGGCGTATCTCGGCCATGTGACGGACGACAGCTTCGACGAGAGCGGCTGTTTGAAAGAAGGTCCGCTCAAGGATTTGGTGACCACCTTGGCGCATGCCTTCCACGATTGGGTCGACATGATTCAGCGCTCGCGCCAGCTTCTCGCAGAGGATGCGGCGCATGCGGCTCAGCACGCGAGGGCCGGGGAACACGCGTGATCCTTCTGGCGCACCAATCTCAAATCGGTAAACGGCCGGAACGACTTCATTGATTGGGGAGGTGATGATGGATTTCCGGCATCTCGAACGATTTCAGCCCGAGCTTCGCGCAATCCTGCGCGTCGTGGTCGCGCTGCTGTTTATGGAGCATGGCCTAGCCAAGCTGATCCATTTCCCAGTGCCGCAGCCAGGTGTGCCCGATCCACTCCCGGGAATCCTGATAGCAGCCGCGTGGATCGAGATCGTGGGAGGCGCGCTGATCACGGTCGGCCTCTTCACTCGCCTCGTGGCGTTCATTTGCGCCGGCGAGATGGCGATCGGCTATTTCATGTTCCATTTTCCAAAGAGCTTCTGGCCCATCGTCAATATGGGCGAGGCAGCGATTCTCTACTGCTTCGTGTTCCTTTATCTCGCGGCCGCGGGCCCGGGAACTTGGAGCATCGATGGCATGCGCAAGAGGCCTACGCGCTAAACGCCGACCTCGTACGGGAATTGCGCCGTCGGCTCGTCCGGCTGGCGAAAGTGCCTGCGCAGCGCGGTGTCGCAGATCGCATAGCCCCAGTTGATCAGTCGCTCCTGAACCTCAGGCGGCAGGCGTTTCAGTCGCGTGGTGATCTGCGCCAGCGGAAGCGTTCGATCATGGGGAGCGGGCAGGGCGCTCGGCAGCTTGTAATGCGCGACGTCCGATCCAATGCCCCAATAGGTCCCCTTGCGAGCGCCCGGCTGGCCCTTCTTGGCCTTGTAGGACGCGATGAGCTGGCGTTTCCGCAGCGAACCGACCTGGCTGTAGATGACGTCGATCGACCGCCGGGATTGGCTCAGCCAGTCGGCTGAAGGCGAAGGGTCTGGATCGAGCGCAGCGCCGGCGTCCGACACGAGCACATTCTCGAACGCCTTCCACACGGTCTCGAGGCCGAGATTGTCATAGACTCCGCCATCCGCCAGCGAGATGTTCGACCTTAGCGCGGGATCGACCTTGCCGCCGGAGAAGTCGGGCGGCTTCACCTTCAACACATAGGGCGAGAGCACCGGCGGAAAGGCCGACGAGGCGGCGACCGCGTCGGACAGGAACAGGCGCGGCTTGTTGATCGTGCCGACCTTCCAATCGGCCATTGAGGCGCGAGTGATGCGCCAGAGCGTCCCGGTTTCCATGTTGGTGGCGTTGATCACGAACTCCGGGCTCGCCGGCAGATCCGAGAGCATGGCATCGCCGAACAGGAAGCGCCGATAGGCGAAGGAAATGTAATGGGCGACGTCGCCGGGCAGGAGGATTCCGGCCGCGACGCACGGCCAATCGATCGTGCTCGATGCAAGACGGCGGATCGGCGCTACGACGTGCTCGAAAAAGTCGTCGCGGCTCGTCAGGCGGCCCCATTCGAGGGCGACCTTCGCCGAGGTGATCGACCCTCCGGATACGCTCGATATTCGAGTGAGCTGCTGGAGCAGCCCGAGCTCGAAGAGCCGCAGGAACGCGCCCAAGTGAAACAGCATCGCGCGATAGCCGCCCCCCGAAATCGCCAGCCCGATTCCGGGTGAAGGGCCGCCACGGCGGGTTTCGGCATGTTCTGAGACCGGTGCGACGAGATCGACCATGCGTTCCTCCGTTCGGAGCAGGTCAACCGAGCCCGCTCAGGTTACCTTGGCGCGCTCGTGAAAGCGAGGTTGGTCCCATTCGCGGGTATCGAGGATCTCGGCGAGGATTTCGGCTGCGCGCACGATCTCCGAATAGCTGTTGTAGAGCGGTGCGAATCCGAAGCGCATCAGGTCCGGCGCGCGGAAGTCGCCGATCACGCCCCGCGCGATCAGCGCCTGCACCACGGCATAGCCATTGTCGTGAGCGAACACGACGTGACTGGCGCGGGCTTCCGGCTCGGGCGGTGAGGCGAGGCGGACTTCTTCGCCGCAACGCGCTTCGACTTCATCGATGAAGAGCTGCGAGAGCTTGCGCGATTTCTCCTGGATGTCGCGCATGGCGATGCCGTCGAAGGTCGACAACCCCACGTACAAAGCCGCGAGGGCGAGGATCGAAGGCGTGCCCGTGAGGAAGCGATCGATGCCCTGCGCGGGTCGGTAGGCGTCGTCGAATGCGAACGGCTCGGCATGGCCCATCCAGCCCTGCAGCGGCGAGCGGAGACCGTCCTGCAAATGCTCGGCGACGAAAATAAAGGCAGGCGCGCCAGGGCCGCCATTCAAATATTTGTAGCCACATCCCACGGCGAGATCGCAGCCTGCTCCGTTGAGATCGACCTCGATTGCCCCGGCCGTGTGGGACAGATCCCAGACCGTCAGCGTGCCAGCAGCATGCGCTGCGTCATTGATCGCGCGCATGTCGTGGATCGCAGCAGAGCGATAATCGACGTGGGTCAGGGTCAGGACTGCCGTGTCGCGGTTGAGCGCTTTGCGCACATTGTCCGCCGAAACCGCCCTGAGTTCGAGCCCGAGCATGTCGGCGACGCCTTCGGCAACATAGGTGTCGGTCGGGAAATTGCCCGTTTGAGTGACGATCGTCCGTCGTTCGGGCCTGGCGCGAGCGGCGGCCGTGAGAAGCTTGAAGAGGCAAACGCTCGTCGAGTCGGCGATTAGCAACTCGTAGGGCTGCGCGCCGACCAGGGGTGCGAGCTTGGCCGCCACGGTCTTGGGCCAATCGATCCAGTCATGCTTGTTCCAGCTCGCGATGAGATCCTTGCCCCATTGCTGCTCCATGGTCCGGCGCAGGGCGAGGGGTGTAGCGGCGGGCAATGCGCCGAGAGAATTTCCGTCGAGGTAGATCACGCCGTTGGGGAGGCGAAAGCGCTCGCGTGCGAAGGCGAGGGGATCGGAGGCGTCTAACCGGGCGGCTTCGTCGAGGGTCACAGCTTCGGAAGCGTAACGCCCTTCTGGCCCATATATTTGCCCGCGCGATCGGCATAGCTGATCTCGCACGGCTCATTCCCCTGCAAGAACAGGAACTGGCAGGCGCCTTCGTTGGCATAGACCTTGGCCGGTAGGGGCGTGGTGTTCGAGAATTCCAGTGTCACATGACCTTCCCAGCCAGGCTCGAGCGGAGTGACGTTCACGATGATCCCGCAGCGGGCATAAGTCGATTTGCCGAGGCAGATCACCAGCACGTCGCGCGGCACCCGGAAATATTCGACCGTTCGGGCGAGAGCGAAGCTGTTGGGCGGGATGATGCAGACGTCGGTCTGCCGGTCGACGAAGCTGTTCGACGCGAAATCCTTCGGATCGACCGTCGCCGAGTCCACGTTGGTGAAGATCTTGAATTCGTCCGCCACGCGCGCGTCATAGCCGTAGGACGAGAGGCCGTAGCTGATGCAACCCTCGCGCCGCTGCGCTTCGACGAACGGCTCGATCATGCCGTTCTGCTGCGCCTGCTCGCGAATCCAGCGGTCCGATAAAATCGCCATGGCGAGTGCGTAACGGGACGGTTCGAAGGCATCAAATTCGGACCGATGTTTTCTGTGGACGAGGTAAGATTGAGTTTTCCCAGTTCCCGTGAACGCACGAGTGATTCGTGCACAATCAATCCACAGCTCTGCGCGATCGTGCTATCTTTGTTCCGGTTGGGTGTGGGGCCGCACCGAGCCTAAGGGATTCGTGATGGCTGAAGTCGTGCGTATCGCAGAACCGGTCGAAACCGGCACCCAAACTCTCCCGCAGAACGTGGAGGCGGAGGCCGCTCTTCTGGGCGCGCTGATGATCGACAATCGGCTTGTCGAGGACGTGCAGCTGAAATTGCAGCCGCACCACTTTTACGAACCGTTACATGGGCGTATCTACGAGGCGATTCTGCGGATGACGGATGCCAACCGGATTGCGAATCCGGTTACGTTGCGTCCCCTGTTTGAATCCGACGAATCAATAAAAGAAGTTGGCGGCCCGGCTTATTTGGCGCAATTGACCGGATCGGGCGCGGCCGTGATCGGCGCCCGGGATTTCGCGCAGCAGGTCTACGATCTCGCGCTTCTCCGGGCACTGGTCGGCGTAGGTCGCGACCTGGTCGAAGGCGCGCTCGACACGAGTGAGGACGTTGCCCCCCTCGCTCAAATCGAGCGCGCCGAGACCGAGTTGTACAAGGTGGCTGAGGCGGGAGGCGCTGAGGGCAAAGCAAAGTCCTTCGCCGAAGCCACCAAGGACGCGCTCGAAATGGCCGAGCGCGCCCTGAACAGTGGGGGGCATTTGTCGGGGTTCACAACGGGCCTCGACAGCCTCAACGCCAAGATCGGCGGACTTCACAAATCGGACCTGATCATCGTCGCCGGACGCCCCGGCATGGGCAAGAGCGCGCTCGGGACCAACATGGCATTCGCCGCGGCGCGCCGGTTCCTTCGCGATGCCGAAGATGGGATCGAGCCCGGCAAGTCGGCAGGCGCTCCGGCTGCGCTGTTCAGCCTCGAAATGTCCGCCGACCAGCTGGCGACGCGTATCCTCGCCGAGCAATCGGGCATCACATCGGAGAACCTCCGGACCGGCCGCATCACCCAGCATGAATTCCGCGACCTCGCCCGCGCCGCGGCCGAGCTGCAGAGCCTGCCGCTGTACATCGACG
>JBKPJK010000353.1:0-4123 GCA_046730635.1 Pseudomonadota bacterium
GCCGATGCCGCCGTAGTTGACCGCCGGGTCGGCATGCGGGTCGAAGAACGGCGGCTGCAGGATCGCGGCCGGGAAGACGATCTCCACCATGCCGAAATTGGCATAAGCGTTGATCGTCATCGGGGTCATGCCCCATTCCCACTTGTAGATGGCCTTGCCCAGCTTCTGGACATTATAGTCGTAATCGAACTCGTTCGACCGCATCGCATTGCCCAGCAGGTCATCACGCTTGATGACCAGGCCGCTCATGTCGCGCCACTGCGACGGATATCCGATCTTGGGAGTGAAGGCGGCGAGCTTGGCGTGGGCCTTCACCTTGGTTTCGGGGCTCATCCAATCGAGCTTGTCGATGCGCCGGTCCATCGCGGCGATGATGTTGTGGACCAGTTCGTCGGCGGCTGCCTTCGTCTCCGGCGGGAAGAACCTCGCGACGTACAGCTTGCTGACGTCATCCCCGAGCGTGCCGACGGTGAAGTTCACGGCGCGCTTCCACCGGGTTTCCTGCTCCGGAGTGCCGGAGAGCGTGGTTCCGTAGAAAGCGAAATTCTCGTTGTCGAACGATGCCGGCAGGTAAGGCGCGTAGGCGTCGAGCGAACGGACCAGCAGCTGGTCCTTCAGTACACCGAGCGGCGCCTTGCCGACGAGCGCTGCGATCTTTTGGATCGCCGACGGCTGAGCAACCAGAAGGTTGCTGACGCCCTCGGCCCCACTCGCACGGATCAACTCGCGGAAATCGAAGCCCGGCGCGCTCTTGGCGAACTGGTCGAGCGTGTACTTGTTGTAGGTCTTGGTCGCGTCGCGGCTTTCGATGCGCGTCCAGCTGGCCGCCGCGATCTTGTCCTCGAACGCAACGATCGCCTTCGCCCTAGCGGCTGCATTCGCCTCACCCGCGAGGTTCAGCATGGCCGTAAGATGCTGGAGATACTTGGCTTTGGTCTCGGCGAGCTTCGGGTCCTTCGACAGATAATAGTCGCGGTCCGGCATGCCGAGCCCGGCCTGGAAGAACTGCAGGATGTACTGGTCGGGAGCTTTGTCGTCCTGGCCGACGAATCCGCCGAACGGCGTACCGATCTGGAGCTTACGCGCTTGGGCGTAGAGGGCTGCAAGGCCCGAACGCGACTTCAGCCCACGGACCTGGTCGAGCCAGGGTTGGAACGGCGTGAGCCCCTTCGACTCGACGGCAGCCTGATCCATATAGCTGGCGTATGCGGCGCCGATCCTGCTGTTGGGATCCTTCGCCTGCTCTTCGATGATCTGGCGAGTCCGCTCGCGCGAAAGGTCGTCGAGAACGGTGAACATGCCATAGTTCGACTTGTCCGCAGGGATCGCCGTGTTCTTCGCCCACGTGCCGTTGGCGAAGCCGTAGAAGTCGTTTCCGGGAGTGATGCTTTTGTCCATGCCGGCGGTGTCGAGGCCGAACGTTCCGTATTCAGGCTTCGGTGCGGGTGCAGCAGCGGCAACCGGCGCCGGCTCCGCAGATGGCGCGGCTGCAACGGGCGCCGCGGACTGCTGGGCAGCGCAACCGGCGAGCGCCGTGGTCGCCAACGTAAACGCGAAAATTTTCTTCATTCCAGTCCCCTCCAATGCTCAAGAAACGCGAGCTTCAGTCGCTAAGCCTCTCTAGTATCGCCAGAATTGTTCGACGACCGTCCCCGTTTGAACTGCCAACGTCAAATGCCTGTCCGCCGCGCGGAGCGGCGTTGACGAAACTTGCTGCCAAGCCAAGCCCGCCAGATCACGGTCGCCGAGAGATAGCCGAGTATTGCAGCGGCAGTTGCGATTGACAGGACGCCGACCGCGATTGGGCCGGACGCCTCATGAATCCAGAAAAGAAGCCGGCTGAGTTCGCTCGAAACGCGTTCGGCGGCGGCAGGATTCACGAGTGGCGCATCGTGGTGGAGCTCCCAGGAGCCGATGCGGTACGCCGCGTAATAGAGCGGCGGAATGGTCAAGGGATTGATTACCAGCGTGACGGCAGCGGCGACTGCGACATTCGCTCGCAGCGGAATCGCGAATAGCGCCGCGATCAACGTGTGCATGAAGGGGATGATGACCCCCACGAACAGCCCGATTGCGACACCCCGCGGCACCGACCGTCGAGTCATGCGCCAGAGGGCCGGCTGGCTGAGATGCGAAGCGAACGGCCGCAGCACGCGATACCGGTGGATAGACTCCCTGGTGGGAATGTGGCGGGTTAGCCAGCTCAGCCGCTTCGGTGTCGGTTCAGCCATGCCTGAGCAGGCGCTGCTGCTCCCGTTTCCAATCGCGTTCCTTGATCGTCTCGCGTTTGTCATGCGCCTTCTTGCCGCGCGCCAGCGCCAGCTCGACCTTTGCCCGTCCGCTGCCGTTGAAATAGATTGAAAGCGGCACAAGCGTCAGGCCCTGGCGCTGCACCGCCCCCTGAAGTTTCGCAATTTCGCGATGTTTGAGCAAAAGCTTGCGCGGGCGGCGGGGCTCGTGGTTCAGCCGGTTCCCGTGGCTGTACTCGGGGATGTGGCTGTTGATGAGCCACACTTCCTCCCCCTCGAGAGCGGCATAGCTCTCTGCGATCGATCCCTCGCCGTGGCGAAGCGATTTCACTTCGGTGCCCGCGAGCTGAATCCCGGCCTCGAAACGGTCCTCGACGAAATAATCGAACCGGGCGCGCCGATTCTCGGCAACGACCTTCTGCTTGTCGAACGGCTGGGGAAGCGGCTTGGCCATTGGTCCGGGCAGGTACGGATGGCCGGTGGGCGTTGCAAGGCGCCTAGACGAGCCCCGCATGTTCGAGCGCTGCATCGACGGCTCGCTTCGACCCGTCCGACGGCTCGACGAGAGGTAGCCTAAGTCCGGCTGGAAATCCTGACCGGACCCTAGTTAGGGCGTATTTCGCCGGGCCCGGCGATGCATCGCTGAAGAGTGCGGCATGAAGCGGATAGAGCCTGTCCTGCAACTGCAGCGCGTCTTCCCACCGACCTTCGCGCGTGGCCTGCTGGAACTCGGAGCATAGTTTCGGCGCGACGTTCGCGGTCACGGAGATGCAACCGACGCCGCCCATCGCGTTGAAGCCGAGGGCCATGTCGTCGTTGCCGCTCAGCTGGACGAATTGCTTCCCGCAAGCGAGGCGTTGCGCCGTCACTCGGGCGAGATTGCCGGTGGCGTCCTTGATGCCCACGATTCGCGGATGTTTCGCAACTCGCGCGAGGGTTTCGACCGATATGTCGGCAACGGTGCGCGAGGGTACGTTGTAGACCACGATCGGCACTGGTGATTGTTCGGCAAGGGTTTCGAAATGCGCGGCAAGGCCGGCTTGGCTCGGCTTATTGTAGTATGGAACGACCACAAGTGCGGCGTCGGCGCCCGCGTCCGCGGCAGCGCGGACCATCTCCAGCGAGGCGGCGGTAGAATAACTTCCGCAACCGGCAATGACAGGCACTCGTCCATTCGCAGTCCTGACGGCGCGAGCGATGACATCACGATGCTCCTCGCGGCTGAGGGTGGCGACTTCGCCGGTCGTGCCGCAGGGAACCAGGCCGTTGCTTCCCTCGGCGATCTGCCACTCCACGAGCTCGCCGAATGTGTCTTCCGCGACACGGCCGTTGGAAAAGGGTGTGACCAACGCCGGAATCGAACCGAAAAACATGAACTTATCTCCAAAAATCGGCGTTGGCGCGTAGAAGCCCAAGGACGTTCACTGCCTGATAAGGAGGGGGGCTACATAATGTCCAGCATGTGGCGCAGTGCGGTCATTCTGCCCGTCATTCTGGCGATCGCGCCGGCGAGCTCGGCGCAATATGCGACGCCCGCCGCTCCCTCCTACAGCTATGCGCCCGCGACAGCGAACGTCGCGTCGGCCGTCAACCTTTGGCGGCAGTTGCGCGAGAACAGCGGCTACAGCTTCGCTCAATATGCCGCCCTGCTGATCCCCTATCGCGGATGGCCCGACGAAAACCGAATGCGCGGCTGGGCAGAGAAGGCCATGAGGCCGGGCGAGAATCCGACTACGGTCATTGCGTTCTTCACGAATGACGAGCCAAAGACCGGTAACGGTTGGGCGCGTCTGGCCGAAGCTTATTCGTCGACCGGACGTCCAACCGAAGCTCTCGATGCCGCTCGGAACGCCTGGGCCGCATCGGATCTCAGC
>JBKPJK010000354.1:0-2101 GCA_046730635.1 Pseudomonadota bacterium
CGCTCACGCTGCTGCTCGTCTGGCTCGCGACCGGCCCCCGCCCTCGAGTCTCGGCCTTCGCCGGTCTGCCGCCATATGCGTGGTTCGGGGGTGCCTATGGGGCTCTGTACGTCGCGGTCGCGGCCTATGCTGCGCCGAAGATCGGTCTCGCGTCGCTCATCACGATCGGCATTGCCGGGCAAATCGCGACGGCGCTCTTGCTAGATCATTTCGGCGCGCTCGGTCTTCCGCGCGATCCGCTGAGCTTGGGGCGGATCGCCGGAGCGTTGCTGGTGATTGCCGGAGTGGTCCTGGTTCGCCGAAGCTAGCGGACGAGCAGACCGTGCTTCTTGCGACCAAGGCTCAGCTTGAGAGGCTCTTCGGAGCCGTGGATCACGAGCCCCGGATCGCCGACCACCTGGTCGGCAAGGCGGACGGCGCCCTCCGCGATCTTCCGCTTCGCTTCCTTATTCGACGGTGTGAAGCCGATGGCCGTCAACGCATGCGCGATGTTCATGCCTTCGCCAACGGACAGGGTAGGGAGGTCTTCTCCGGCTCCGCCGCCCTCAAAGGTGTCGCGCGCAGTCTGCTCGGCCGCAACCGCAGCTTCGCGACCGTGAAGCATCGCGGTCGTTTCAGTCGCCAGCACGATTTTCGCCTCATTGATCTCCGCGCCTGGAAGTTCTTCCAGCCGGGCGATCTCGTCCAGCGGCAGGTCGGTGAACAGTCGTAGGAAGCGGCCGACGTCTGCGTCCGACGTGTTCCGCCAGAACTGCCAATAATCGTAGGCGCTGAGGAGATCGGCGTTCAGCCACACGGCGCCTGAGGCCGTCTTGCCCATCTTGGCGCCGTCCGCGGTCGTGATCAGCGGACTCGTGACTCCAAAAACCTCGGTTCCGTCGACCCGCCGCGCGAGCTCGATGCCGTTGACGATATTGCCCCATTGATCCGACCCGCCGAGCTGCATTCGGCAGCCCACGCGCCGCGCCAGCTCGAGGAAATCATAGGCCTGCAGGATCATGTAATTGAATTCGAGGAAGGTCAGCGGCTGCTCGCGATCGAGGCGGAGGCGGACGCTGTCGAAGGTCAGCATCCGGTTGATTGTGAAATGCTTGCCCACCTCGCGAAGGAAGGGGATGTAGTCGAGCTCATCCAGCCAGTCGGCATTGTTGACCAGAATCGCGTCGGTCGGCCCGTCGCCGAACGTCAGGAAACGCTCGAAGACGCGGCGAATTCCGCCGATGTTCGCGTCGATCTCCTCGTGCGTGAGGAGCTTGCGGCTTTCGTCCTTGCCGGAAGGGTCGCCGACCTTCGTCGTCCCGCCGCCCATCAGCACGATCGGCTTGTGCCCCGACTGCTGCATCCGCCGGAGCAGCATGATCTGCAGCAGGCTGCCGACGTGCAGACTCGGCGCGGTCGCGTCGAACCCGATGTAGCCGGGCACGACCTGCGTCGCCGCCAATGCATCGAGGGCCGCCGCGTCGGTGAGCTGATGGATGTAGCCGCGCTCGTCGAGCAGCTTGAGCAGAGAGGAACGGAATTCGGTCATGAATGCCGCTTAGCGTCACGATGGCCCTGCTGCTACTGTGCGGAGATGCAGCTGAACCTCGTCCCGCACCCGAGTTCTCCTTCCGCCACGCCCGAGTTCAAGGTTTGGGCGAGTATCGACCACGCCGCTTCGCTGGCGGCGGTAGCGACGACCAATATCTGGTTTGGCATCGGAGCGCCTGCCGAGCGCTTCGTCATTCCCGAACTCGCCGAGCCTGAGCGCGCCGACGAGCTATGGAAGACGACCTGCTTCGAAGCGTTTTTGCGGCCGCTAGGGGAGCATGGGTACCGCGAATGGAACTTCGCGCCGTCGACCCGATGGGCCGCGTACGACTTTTCGGGGTACCGCAAGGACATGGCCGAGGCGGAGGTCGATACGCCGCCCTATGTCCGGATGGAGGATAATTTCACCTGGTGGGCGCTGGGGGCGACGATCGCGGTACCGGCCGACGCCAATTGGGAACTTGGGCTGTCGGCGGTGCTGGAAGAGAAGGACGGGACCAAATCCTATTGGGCGCTCGCGCATCCCGGCGAGAAGCCCGATTTCCACGACCCCGGTTGCTTCGCGGCACAC
>JBKPJK010000355.1:0-2230 GCA_046730635.1 Pseudomonadota bacterium
GCGAGGAGCGGGATCTCGCGGCGGCCGGAGAGATAGTCGGCGGTGATGCTGGTGGTGCAGGCGAGCAGCTCGTCGAGCGTGCCCTGGCAGACGACCTCGCCGCCGTGGACTCCGGCGCCAGGGCCCATGTCGATGACATGGTCGGCGTGGCGGATCGCGTCCTCGTCATGCTCGACGACAAGCACGGTGTTGCCGAGCGACTTGAGGCGCTTGAGGGTTTCGAGGAGGCGGTCGTTGTCCTTCTGGTGGAGGCCGATCGACGGCTCGTCGAGGACGTAGAGGACGCCCGACAGGCCCGAACCGATCTGCGAGGCGAGGCGGATGCGCTGGCTCTCGCCCCCCGAGAGGGTTCCGCTGGTGCGGTCGAGGTGGAGATAGTCGAGGCCGACATTGTGGAGGAAGCCGAGGCGCTCGTTGATCTCCTTGAGGATGGCCTTGGCGATCTCATTCTGGGTGGCGTTGAGCTTGGTGTGGAGGTCGGCGAACCAGGCGTAGGCGTCGGCGACGCTGCGGCGGGTGGACATGCTGATGTCCTCGCCGGCGATCTTCACCGCGAGCGCCTCCGGGCGGAGGCGGGCGCCGTGGCACACCTCGCACGGGCGGCTGCCCTGGTAGCGGCTTAGCTCCTCGCGCATCCAGGCGGATTCGGTGGTCGCCATCCGACGGTTGAGGTTGCCGATGACGCCCTCGAACGGCTTCTTCACCTCATAGCTGCGGCGACCGTCGATGAAGCGCAGCGTCACGGCGCGGCCGTCGGTGCCGTGGAGGATCACTCGGCGCGCTTCCTCGGGGAGTTTTGCCCAGGGGGTGTCGAGGTCGAAGTCGTAGGCGCGGGCGAGCGAGCTCAGCACCTGCATGTAGTAGGGGCTGGGCGGCTGCGACTTGGCCCAGGGGACCACCGCGCCCTTCTTGATCGACAGGTTGTGGTTGGGAACGACGAGGTCCTCGTCGAACACGAGCTTCTCGCCGAGGCCGTCGCAGGCGGGGCAGGCGCCCTGCGGGGCGTTGAACGAGAAGAGCCGCGGCTCGATCTCGGCGATGGTGAAGCCGCTGACCGGGCAGGCGAACTTCTCGGAGAAGATGATGCGGCCGATGGGCGCGTTGTCGGCGAGGACCTGACGGTCGGCGGCTTTCTCGAGCGCCTTGGCGACGCCGACGTTTTCAGCGCCGGGGGGATCCTGCGGAGGGTCCGCAGGGTCGAGATAGGCGAGACCCTCGGCGAGCTTCAGTGCAGTCTCGAAGCTGTCGGCGAGGCGCGGCTCGATGCCTTCGCGGACGACGATGCGGTCGACCACGACCTCGATGTCGTGCTTGTACTTTTTGTCGAGCGCGGGCGCGTCTTCGATGGCGTAGAACACGCCGTCTATGCGGACCCGGGTGAAGCCCGCCTTCTGCCACTCGGCGAGTTCCTTGCGGTACTCGCCCTTCCGCCCGCGGACGACGGGGGCGAGCAGGTAATGGCGGCTCCCCTCGGGCATGGTCATGACCCGGTCGACCATCTGGCTGACCTGCTGCGCCTCGATCGGAAGGCCGGTCGCCGGCGAATAAGGGATGCCGACGCGCGCCCAGAGCAGGCGGAGGTAATCGTAGATTTCGGTAACGGTGGCGACGGTCGAGCGCGGGTTCCGCGACGTGGTTTTCTGCTCGATCGAGATGGCGGGCGAGAGGCCGTCGATATGCTCGACGTCCGGCTTCTGCATCATCTCGAGGAACTGGCGCGCGTAGGCGCTCAGGGACTCGACGTAGCGGCGCTGGCCTTCGGCATAGATAGTGTCGAAGGCGAGCGAGGATTTGCCGGAGCCGCTGAGCCCGGTGATCACGGTCAGGCTCTCGCGCGGGATATCCACGTCGATGCCCTTCAAATTGTGTTCGCGTGCGCCGCGGACGGAAATGTGGGTCAGCATTCGGCTTGCTTCGTTCCGTTTATGTTCTAGTTACGTGAGAGGGCACGCGAGGTCAACGCGGCTCCAACCATATGGGTGCGCAGGCTCGCAAGTTGAAGGCTTTGCTCGCACGCGTCGACTCGCCACCGCTATCGGTCGACGCCAACCTTGGCTTGGTCGATCCGGACTCGCTGGATTTGTCAGTGAACACCAACTAGCCTCAGCAAATCAATTAGTTGGGGGCTAATAATGACTGATCGTTCTCATCGCGGTGCGATGCGCCTCGCGGCAATATTCCTTGCGTGCACCGCACTTCAATCCGTGCCTGCTTGCGCTCAGCAAGCCGG
>JBKPJK010000356.1:0-1135 GCA_046730635.1 Pseudomonadota bacterium
TCACGTGTTTGCCTGAAACGCCCTACTTAACCCGCGACGCTTTGATGATCTTCACTGGCGGCTCGAGCATCTGGCCCTTCATCACGCCTTGGCCCTTGGTCGGTGAAGTGGGCGCGCCGAAGATCTTGTTCACGACGTCCATGCCCTCGGTGACATGGCCGAATGCTGCGAAACCGTTGGCGTCCGCGGCGTTGCCCCCGGCGTCGAAGCCGGGCGTGTCACTGAGCAAGATGAAGAAATCCGCGCGGGCGCTGTTGGGCTCGTTGCGGGCCATAGAGATTGCGCCGGCGACATTCTTGATGCCGGTCTTGGTGCTCGGCTCATCGGCGATCGGCGGGAAGAGCTTGCGGGTGTCGCTTCGCACACCGAACTGCACCAGGCCGCCGTCGGCTCCGTTCGCGGCAGGCATGTGCATCGCGCGGTAGAAGGTCTCGCCGTCGAGCCGGTGCGCGTCGACGTAGCGCAGGAAGTTGCCCGCAGTGATTGGCGCCCGGCCGCGATCGACCGAAATGACGATGCGACCGAGGCTCGTATCGATCGCCACAGGAACCAGGTCTTCCTTAGCCGCCGGAGCTTCCGACGGAGCGCTCGGCGCAACCTGGGCGAACATTGGGGCGGAACAGGCCGCAAGTAGGGCGGCAGCGAGGATTCGATGCTTCATGGGCCCGCGCATAGCAGCCCAGCATGAACTCTCGATAGCTGAGGCTTTTCCTCTGCGGACCGAGCACTTATAGGCGCGGCCATGCCCGCCATGGACATGACGAATCCAGCCGCGCTTCCGGCCGACTGGCGCGATTTCCTCGCGCTCACCAAGCCGCGCGTGATGAGCCTTGTCGTGTTCAGCGGGCTCGCCGGCCTGCTCGCCGCGCCGGAGCTGCCGCCGCTGGTGCTCGGCTTCACGGCCATCCTGTGCATCGCGCTTGGCGCTGGTGCGTGCGGTGCGCTCAACCAGTGGTACGAGGTGGACGTCGACGCAAAGATGCGGCGCACGTCGAAGCGGCCGCTTCCAGATGGACGGATGGACCGACAGTCGGCGCTTCACTTCGGCGTCGGGCTAGCCTGCTTCTCCGTGCTGCTGATGGGTCTCGCGACCAACTGGCTCGCCGCTGTGCTGCTTCTGGCATCGATCCTCTTC
>JBKPJK010000357.1:0-1673 GCA_046730635.1 Pseudomonadota bacterium
GGCGTGCGCATCGAGGCCGTTGAGGATGCGGAAGCGCTCGGCGGGACGGTCGATGCCGGCCATGCGGTGCGACAGCGATTCCACGGTGTCGCCGGGTTGCACGGTGATGACCTTGAGCCGCAGCGGACGAGCGGCCTGGATTTCTTCCAGCGTCAGGCGGCGGAAGGAATTGACGGTCTCGCGCGCGTTGCGCTCGCTCTCGGTGGTCTTCTGCCGCGAGGCGAAGATGAAGCGGTAGACATCGGCGCCGAAGCGCAGCACGTAGACCTTGAAATGCCACTGGTCGCCGGTGGCGATGGCGGAGGCGGCGGGGAAGCCGTTGACGGTCAATTCCTCGGTCGAGTTCTTGTCGACATTCTCCATCCAGCCGGAATTGAGATAGGCCGGAAGCGTCTGATCGGCCGCGACGCGCACCACGTCGAAGCGCATCGCCTGCGAGCCGCCCTCGCGCACGCCGATCACCGCCTGCGCCGTGTTGTCGAGCGTGAAGGTGTCGGGCGCGGCAAAGGTGAAGCCGAGCTTCGGGTGCAGGAAGCGGCGGCCGCGGACGAAACCTTCGCTGGGGTCTTCGCCGTAGACGATGTTGTCGATTGCGGACAGATAAGTCTCGCGGTCGCGCTCGCCGCCCTGCGGTGAGGTGTATTGCCGTGCGCTCGCCCGCGCGTTCTGCACGCGCTCCGGGGTTGCCGGATGCGAGGACAGGAAGTCCTGCGCGCGGGGGTCGAGCGAGGTCTTGCCGGCCTTCAGCGCGGCATTGCGTTCCATCGCGGTCAGGAAGCGCGAGGCGCCGTAGGGGTCGAACTGCGCCTTGGCGGAAATGCCGACGCCGATGCCGTCGGCCTCGAATTCCTGCGCGCGCGAGAAGCTCGCCATCGTCAGCTTGGTCTTGGCGAGTGCGAGTGCGGTGAGATCGGGATCGTTGCCCATGTCGGTGACGACGCGCGTCACCACGGCCGCCTGCCGCGCCTGGTCCTCGCGGATCGCGGCGTGCTTTGCCAGCACATGTGCCATCTCGTGGCTGAGCACGGAGGAGAGCTCGGAGGTGTCGCTGGCGAGCGCGACCAGGCCGCGCGTGACATAGAGCTGGCCGGTCGGCAGCGCGAAGGCGTTGACCGCGCCGGAATTAAGAATGGTGACGCGATAGGCCTGCTCGGGCTTGTCGGAGGCCGCGACCAGCCGGTCGACGGTCTTGCCGATCAGCGCTTCCAGCTTGGGATCGTCATAGACGCCGCCATAGGCGGCGAGGATGCGTTCATGCTCGCGCTCGGAAGCTGGCGTCTGCGCCACCGTGCGGTTCGGCTTGGCGGGACTGATGGAAGCCGTCGGCCCGGGGGTCTGAAAGCGCGCGATGTCGCCGCAGGCGGACAGGCCCACCGCGGCGCAAACGAGCACAGGCGCGGCCCAGGGGGCGCGGCCTTTCCGACCAGTCTGCTGTCTCGTCCCTGTCACAACGCGCTTCTTGCTAGTTTACCAGCAGTTCCAGCTGCCCCGCCCGCAGCAATTCGATCCTGGGTCCAGTCCGCGTCTCGATGAAGCCGCGAACCCGAATCCGTCGATTCTCAAGGGACTTAGGCGCCATGCCGGCCGCCTCAAGAGACGGTAGCACGCGCCGCGAGATAGTCACAGCGAAATCCCGCGTCCAGTTGCGGCCGAAGTTGAGGTAAGTCGTTGCC
>JBKPJK010000358.1:0-2065 GCA_046730635.1 Pseudomonadota bacterium
GGAGAGGCCGACGTAGAGCGTCCTTCGGATGAGCATCACATCCCCGCCATCGACGAAACCATCACTGACGTGTTGGAGCTGGAAATGTCCGGCCAACCCGCTGGCCGTGGAGGGCGTCTCGCCGATGCGCGAGGGCGCGCCGGGCCGCGTGATGATCGCGTGTCCGTCGATCAGCAGCGCCGTGTCTTCGACGAAGACCGCGTCAGGATCGTCCGGCAGCTCGGGTAGACGGACGATCTCAAACCCGGCAGTTGCAAGAGCATTTTCGTAAGCCGCGTGCTGCGCGGCCGCCTTTACGGCGTCGATCGGCACGCGCTGCAGATGCGTCAACTGGCATTCCGCGATCCGTCGGCTGACCGCGCGGGTGAAGGCGCGCGGCATCAGCGGGCCTCGTTGCGGACGATCTGCCCGCCCTTCATGACGAAACGGACGTTGCGCACGGCTTTGACGTCGCGCGTGGGGTCGCCGTCGACGGCGACGAGATCGGCGAGCAGGCCCGGCCTGATCTCGCCGCGGTCGGTCAGATGGAGGATGCGGGCGTTTCGCGAGGTCGCGGAGACCAAGACCTGCGGCGCCGACATTCCCGCACGCTGCATCGCGTCCATCTCAACCCAGTTTTCGCCATGGGCGAAGACCCCCACGTCGCCCCCCATGCAGATTGGAACGCCCGCCTTCATCGCGAGCTGGAAGGAGCGGCGGTTCTCCTGGACGCTCTCGGGTGCCGGCTCCTGACCATCCCAATGCTGGAAATAGCGAGCGTAAGCTTCCGACGCACCAAGCGTGGGACAGAGCGCAATGCCCTTGGCCGCCATGGCTTTGAAGACTTCGGCGGTGCCGCCATAGCCGTGCTCGATAGTGTCCGTCCCTGCGCGGACGGCGCGCATCATGCCCTCGGCGGTCGCCGCGTGAACGGCCACTAGCCGCCCGGCGTCGTGCGCGGCCGCAACACCGGCATCGAGCTCGGCCTGCGACAGGGTGACTCGGGTCGGCTCACCCTTGCCCCAATGATAATCGGCGTAGAATTTGACGATGGTCGCTCCGGCAGCGACCTGGTCGCGGACCGCCCGGATAATCTCGTCAACGCCCGCGACCTCTTGCGCGCCCTGCGGGATCGGGACGCCGGGCTCGAAACCCTTTGGGCCGTAAGCGCCGCGGGCGACGATGGCCTTGGTGGAAACGAGCAGACGAGGGCCAGGGACGATTCCCTGATCGATGGCCTGCTTGAGCCCGACGTCGGCGAAGCCGGCGCCTTCCGTGCCGAGATCGCGCTCCGTGGTGAAGCCGGCCTCGAGGGTCTTTCGGGCATGAACCACGGCGCGCGCGGTGCGAAGCGCCAAGGGCTCGTGGAGCACCTGATCGTCCCACAGCGTCTCGTTATAGGGGTGGAGGAAGAGGTGCGAGTGCCCCTCGATCAGGCCGGGCATCAGGGTGGCGCCGGGCAGGTCGACCGCTCGCGCACCGGCCGGTGCGGCGAGGTTCGGACCGGCGGCGGCGATGCGGTCGCCTTCAACGACGACGGTCCAGTCTTCGTGAGGCGCGGGGTTCACGCCGTCGAAAACCCGCGCAGGGCGGAGGAGCAATGTTTCCGCCTGAGCGGGCTCGAGTGCGAAAAGCGTGCAGCACAGCAGGGCCAGCGTGCCGATCTTCACCGATCTTCGCAGTGACGGCGCATGATTCCGGATTGGATTGGAAGCGCGGGCTAGCCGGGACGCGATGGAGCTGATCATGCTCGTTGTGGAACACATAAGGGCGTCGGTAGGAAAGGGGGTTTGTCGGCTTGGTCTATCCTGCCAAGTAGCCGCCGTCCGCAACATAGACGCTGCCGTTGCAGTAGGAAGCTGCATCGCCTGCCAAAAATGCGATCAGCTGGGCGACTTCCTCGTTCGTGCCGTAGCGCTTCATCGGAATGCGGCTGCTGATTGCAGCCCTTAAGGCCGGTGGATCATCGCCGCCGAGTTGGTCGCCGAGCGATTGCATCATCCGATTATCGATGGGACCCGGCGCGACGGCGTTGATGCGGATGTTCGAGCCTGCAAGCTCCATGGCCATGGTCTGGACTAAGCCG
>JBKPJK010000359.1:0-3848 GCA_046730635.1 Pseudomonadota bacterium
TTGCGGACCATGGCGGGAATGTCGGGCAGTTCCGCCGTGCCCTCGACCAAGCTGTGACTGCTCAGGATCTGTTCGATCAGGGTCGAGCCGGCGCGAGGCAATCCGACGATGAATATCGGATCTCGCGCATCACAACCGCCGGGACGCTCGGCGAAGGCGTCTGGCGTGAACCGCTCGATGCTCAGGTCGACCGTTCGACTGAGCCTCGCAGGCTCGTAGGGCTCCTCTTCCAACCGCAGCGCATTGGCTTTGGCATAATGGGCAAATGCCTCGTCGACGCGTCCGGCGTCATGCATCGCCTTACCGAGCGCGAAATCGAGATGGAGGCGGTCTTGGTCGGACAAGCCCGACGATTTCAGCGCGCGTTCCATGGACGCGATATCGGAATGGTCGAGCTTGACCGTCTTCAGATTTGCCAGGCTCCACCACGCCTCGCCCAGGTTCGGCTGGAGGGAGAGTGCGCGCCGATAGGCTGCGATTCCTTCCGGCTGTCGACCGACTGTCTTCAGCATGTGACCATAGCTGAGCCAGATCCGCGGCTGGTTCGGTGTTTTCTGGAGCAGCTCCTCATAGAGGCCGAGCGCCTCCCCGAAGTCGCCGAGCTTGCCCAGTGTGGCCGCTCGGAGATTCATGATGCCGAGGTCCTCGGGATCGATCGCGAAAATCTCGTCGAGCAGTTCGAGCGCCTCCGCTGGCCGTCCGGTTCGACCCAGCACCATCGCAAGATTCGATCGAGCAGCGGCAAAGCCCGGCGCGATCTCGATCGCTCGTCGAAGCAAATTCTCGGCGTCGGTGAGCCGTCCAATCCGCGCAGCGAGCTCCGCCAGCATTCGGATCGCCGCGGGGTCGAAGGGATCTTCCTTGAGGTGCGGCTTGAGCAGTCGCTCGGCGACGTCGAGACGGTTCTCGTTGAGCGCCATCGCCGCCTCGATGAGGCGGGGGTGCCAGCGTGCTCCGACGGATGATTGGGTCGCCACAGCCTAAGCGTAGCGCCAACAATTGCGCGCGGCTATGCGCCGTCGTCATGATCTACTTCGAAGACTTGGAAATCGGTCGCGTAACCGAGTTCGGCTCCTACGACGTGACGCGCGAGGAAGTGCTCGAGTTCGCCCGGAAGTACGACCCCCAGCCCTTCCACCTGTCCGATCAAGAAGCTGCGAAGACGCATTTCGGACGCCTCGCCGCGAGCGGCTGGCATACCGCGGCGATGACCATGGCCGTGATCGCACGGCACGTGGTCGATCACGAACAGGCCGGCCTCGGATCGCCCGGCATCGACGAGCTTCGCTGGAAGAAGCCGGTCTATCCAGGCGATACGCTGAACGTGCGAGGCGAAATCCTGGAGAAGACGCCCTCGCGCAGTCGGCCTGAGATGGGCTCCTTCCGCACGCGGACGACCGTCACAAATCAGAACGGCGAGACGGTGATGACGTTCATCTCGATCGTACTGATCAGGCGACGACCCTCAAGCGAGACAGTCTAGTCCCGAACACGATGTTGGCGGACCTCGGCGCGCCGGTCGAAGCCGCTCCAGTTCGCGGCCTTCGCGCGGCTCGTCGCTGTCTGGCGCGACGTCCAGTAGGAACGTTGCTGGCTGTTCCACATGTGCGGCCGCCGGTACGTGTCGTAGACGTAGTAGCCGGTGCCCGGATAGTAATAATCGTTGTACCATCCGTAGTAGGGCGCGCCGTAGCCGCCGTAGGGATCGGCATAGCCGTAGTACGGGCTGTTGTACGCACCGTACCCATAGCCTCCGCCATAACCGACGCCGTAACCGAGATCGCCGTAGGCACAGCCGCCGAGGGTGAGAGCGCCCGCTGCCGCGAGGCTCACAAAAGGAATACGCATCTTACACCTACCAAACTCAAAGTGGGTTTGGGGCGTGAACGTGCTAGGGAAAAACCCGTTCCTGCTGTGACTTGACGGCAGACCTCGCCTAGCCGGCTCGGTTCACCTCAGCCTGCGACGCCGGCCTTGGCTTTCGAACGTCTGGCCTTCGCCTGGTTCTCAGGGTCCAGCGGACCGGTGGCGCGAACGACTCGCTTCGCCTCGTGCCAGATGTTCCGGTAGGCGAGATATCCGAGGATCGTCGCGAACAGCAGGAACACGGACACCGCAAGACCCGAGGCATGGCGGCGCGCGAGGCTCGGCTCGGCCGTCCAGACCAGGAACGCCGCGACGTCCTGGGCCATCTGGTCGACGGTCGGCTTGGTGCCGTCCTCATAGCTGACCTGCCCATTCGTCGTCAGAGGCGGCGGCATCGCGATGTTCAAGTTCGCGAAATAGGGATTGTAATGCAGGTTCGGCGGCGTCTTCGCATCCGGGAACTTCTTGAGAAGCTCCGCCGGCTGGTTCTGATAACCGGTCAGAAGCGAGTGGACGTAAGCAGCCCCGCCCTCGCGCGACTTGGTGATCAGCGACAGGTCGGGCGGAAGCGCGTTGTTGTTGGCTGCGCGCGCCGCAATTTCGTTCGCAAACGGCGACGGGATGGTATCCGAAGGAAGGGGCTTGCGCGTGGCCGGCTCGCCCGTGTCCGGGTTGAGCGACGGGGTCTGGACCTTCCAGTCCGAGGCGATCTTCTTCACCTCAGCATCGTTGTACCCGATGCCCTTGAGATCGCGGAACGACACCAGCTTGAGGCTGTGGCACGCAGAGCAGACCTCGCTGAAGACCTGGAAGCCGCGCTGCAGTTGCTGGTTGTCGAACTTGCCGAAGGGTCCGTCGCTCGCCAGCCGCAGCTCCTTCGGCTCCCGATGGAACTCTTCGGCCGCGAGCGGAGCGGGCGGATTGCTGAAATAAGTCGCGACTCCGCTGATCAGCGAAATCGTCAGGATCAGGGCAAAGACTGCGCCAATGAAACCGAGAATGAAACGCATGTGCTTGCCTGCCCCCTTATTCGGCGCTTGCCGTGGCGATCGATCCGCCGCGGCGCTTCGTCTGTCCCACCGGCGCGGCTTCAGCGACCTCTCCGTGCAGCACGGACTCGCTGATCGAGCTTGGCAGCGGCAACGGCGTCTCGAGTGCCGAAACGATCGGCAGGATCACCAGGAAATGAAGGAAATAATAAGCCGCCGCAGCCTGTCCGAGCGCGGTCCGGAACGGGCTGATCGGAGCGCCGCCGACATAACCCAGGACGATCACGTCGACGACGAGCAGCCAGAAAAAGCGCTTGAACACGGGGCGGTAGGAGCCCGAACGCACCGGCGACTTGTCGAGCCACGGCAGGAAGAACAGCAGCAGAATCGAGCTGAACATCGCAAGCACGCCCCACAGCTTCGCCGGGAGGATGAAGTCGACCGTGAAGGAGCGCAGGATCGCGTAGAAGGGCCAGAAATACCATTCCGGCACGATATGCGCGGGCGTCGCCAGCGGGTTGGCCGGAATGTAATTGTCTGGGTGCCCGAGGTAGTTGGGCGCGAAGAAGGTCACGAGCGCGTAGACCAGCAGGATGACGCCTGAGAACCAGCCGTCCTTGGCCGTGTAAAACGGATGGAACGGCAGGGTGTCGCGCTCGTCCTTCACGTCCACGCCGGTCGGATTGCCCGAACCCGGAATGTGCAGCGCCCAGATGTGCAGGATCACAACGGCAGCAATCACGAAGGGCAGGAGATAGTGGAGCGAGAAGAAGCGGGTCAGCGCGGCCTGGTCGGGCGCGTAGCCGCCGAGCAGCCACACGCGCAGCGGCTCGCCGATCAGCGGGAAGGCGGAGAAGAAGCCGGTGATGACCTGGGCGCCCCAATAGCTCATCTGCCCCCAGGGAAGCACGTAGCCCATGAAGGCCGTGGCCATCATCAGCAGATAGATGACGAGCCCGAGCATCCAAACCAGTTCCCGAGGTGCCTTGTACG
>JBKPJK010000360.1:0-3583 GCA_046730635.1 Pseudomonadota bacterium
GAATATCAGCCGCGGATCGCCGAGATCATGAATTATGCCGACCGGCCGGGCAAATCGGCGGTCGAGCGCTTCATGCAATTCTATTTCCTCAACGCGAAGACGGTCGGCGACCTGACCGGGGTTTTCCTCGCACAGCTCGACGAGCAGATGGGCAGGAAGGGCTTTCGCTTCGCCTTGCCGACGATCCGTCGCCGCCCAAAACGGCTCGGCGGTTTCGTGCTCGATCGTGGGCGAATATCCGTCCCGTCCGATGATTTCTTCCGGGACGATCCGGTCCGGCTGCTGGAGCTGTTTGCGCTCGCAGCCCGCGAGCGGCTCGAGGTCCATCCGACAGCGATGCGCGCGGCGACTCGCGATGCCGCTCTCATCGACCGGAAGATCCGCGAGGACTCTCGCGCCAACGGCTTATTCATGGAAGCTCTGACTTGCGTCGATCATCCGGAGTTGGTGCTTCGCTGGATGAATGAAGCAGGGGTGTTCGGCCGGTTCGTGCCCGACTTCGGTCGGGTCGTCGCCCAGATGCAGTTCGATATGTACCACCATTATACGGTGGATGAGCATTCCATCCGCGCCATCGGCCTGCTCGCCGCAATCGAGCGCGGTGAGTTGAAGTCGGATCACCCACTGTCGACGGCCATCCTCAACAAGCAGATTGCATCGCGCCGGGTGCTCTATGTCGCTGTTCTGCTTCACGACATCGCCAAAGGACGGGGCGGCGACCACAGCGAGCTTGGGGCGGAGATTGCGCTCAAGCTCGGCCCGCGGTTCGGCCTGGATGCTGCCGAGACCGAGACGGTCTCATGGCTCGTGCGCTATCATCTCCTGCTTTCATCGACCGCGTTCAAGCGAGACCTGGCCGACCCCAAGACGATCGACGATTTCGTGCGGCAGGTGCAAAGCCCGGAGCGGCTGCGGCTGCTGCTCGTGCTCACCGTGGTCGACATTCGAGCCGTCGGACCGGGCGTCTGGAGCGAGTGGAAGCGCACGCTCCTGCGGACTTTGTTCGAAGCGGCGGAAGAGCGCCTTCGCCTCGGTCACAAGCAGCACGGCCGCGCGGAGCTCGTGGAAGAGCGGCAGAAGGACCTTGCTGCGGAGCTTGGATGGAAAGCGACCGCCGTGCGTGCCCATGCGCGCCGACTGCCCGACAGCTATTGGCTCGCCGAACCGCGAGGATGGCAGATCGCCAATGCAAGGCAGGTCGCGGCTGCCGAGGCGCATATCGGCGACGCCCGGCCGAATGTTGTCGTCGAAAATGATCCGGACAGCGGGGCCACTCGGGTCAGCGTTTTCACACCCGATTGCGAAGGTCTCTTTTATCGAATCTGCGCGGGGCTCGCTGCCGCGGGGGCGAATATCATCGATGCCCGGATTCACACCACGCGAGACGGAATGGCGCTCGACAATCTCCTGGTGCTCGACGGGCGCGGCAAGGCTTACGTGGATCGCCGCCTTCGCGTCCGGCTCGCCAAGTCCGTCGAATCGGCGCTCACTTCCGAAAAGGCGCCGCCCTTGCCGGTCGCAGGGGAACAACGCTCGCGAAGCACTGCGTTCGAGGTTGCGCCCTCGGTCGCAGTTGCCGACCGCGCGTCAACCCGCACGACCGTGGTTGAAGTGAATGCGCGCGACCGGCCGGCGCTACTTGCCGCACTGGCCGGCGCGATTCACGGCGAGGGGCATCGAATTCATTCGGCGCACATTGCAACCTATGGCGAGCGAGCGGTCGACGTCTTCTATCTGACCCGCGCGGATGGGCGGAAGCTGGGACAGGAAGATGTCGAGCGGCTGCGCTCCGCGCTTTTGCGCGCTGCGGCGGAACCCCCGAAGGCCCGAGCGGCGTAAGAAAAAGGCCCCGCAGTTTCCTGCGAGGCCCTGTTTCCTTGGTCGGTTCGCTTAGCCGCGTTCGCCGCGCTCCACCGGAGCCGGAGGCGGCGGTGGGGGCGGAGGTGGCGGTGGAGCGGGCTCGGCTACTGGAGCCGGCGCCGGGACATAAGGCACCGGCGCCGCATGATGGAAGCCAAGGCGTCCCCGCAAGGTCACTCCGAACGTCCGGGGCTCGCCCAGGAACGCACTGTAGAGCTGGGTGGAAGTGTTCGGGATCGGCGAGCAGAAGCCGGCTTCCGCGCCGCGCGCAGTGCAACTGCCTTGGATCGGCGTGTCGAACGCAACCTGCTTGAAGTTCTTGTCGAACAGGTTCTGCGCCCAGATCTCGATCCCCCAGCTGTCCTCGGGCCCGTGGATGCCTGCGCGAGCGTTGACGACGGTGAACGCCTTTTGCTGCTTCTCGATGTCCAGATCGGAGCCGGTATTGAAGCCGCTCATGTAACGGAAGTCAGCGTAAAGCAGGCCGCGAAGGCCGCCGCTTCCGATCCTCGGCGTCCAGGCGGCCGATCCTGTGACCGTCCACTTCGGAGCGTTCGAGATCTGGCGACCCGGTAGCTGGAACAACGCATTGGTCAGCGGTTCGCCGTTCGCGCCGACCAGATTGTCGCGGTACTTCGCGTTCGAATACGTCACGCCGCCGTTGACGGAAAGGTCGCGCAAAGGCCGCGTGAAGGCTTCCAGCTCGAAGCCGTTGTCTTCCACGCCGGCCCGAGTTCCGCCCTGGCAGACGCCGGTACGCGGATTGTTGTCCGTGTCGCCACCCTGAAGGCTATTCGCGCAGCTGTTGATATTTTGCACGACGAAGTTGAGGCCGTTGAAGGTGTTCAGCTGAAAGTTGCTGAACAGCTGGTGGAACGCGGCGAAATTGATGTCGAACCAAGGCCCGTTGTACTTCAGCCCGACCTCATACGCGTCGTTGGTTTCGGGCTTGAACTGAAGATCCGCTCCGGACGCAACGACGCCCTGGCAACCGATCTGGGTGGGCGACACGCAAATGGCGCCGAAGCCCGCCAGCGGCGGACTTCCGGGGGTCGAACTGGCCCGGAACAGCGCAGATCGATCGAGGTTGAATCCGCCTGCCTTATAGCCACGCGAATAGCTGGCGTAGGCAAGCAGTCGGTCGGTAGCCTTGTAGCTCAGCACCGCCGTACCGGAGACTTTGTTCTCGGTACGCTTGTCGCGGATGTCGAGCGAGCCGCCCGGAACGCCCGGAATCACGCACGGCAACTGCCCGAGCGAGATGAGGATCGAACTGGAGATCGCCGAGCACAGATTGTTGGTGTCGGTAAGATCGCCGGCGAGCTTCTTCTGCTCATGGGTGTAGCGGGCGCCGACCGTCAGCTTCAGCCGGTCGTTGAACGAGATGATGTTGTGAGTGAACAGCGCCCAGTTGTTGCTGGTCTGGTTCCAGGTGTCGTCCAAGCCGCTGCCGTTGAGCGTTAGCAGCGGGCTGGTCAGATTTCTGAAGCCGCTGTCGGTGAACGGAGGCCCGGCGAAAATTCCGAGCCGCGCGAAGGCTGCCAGTACAGGCTGCTGCGAAGCTGGAAGGAACGGCAGCACGCCGGCGGCAACTGTCCCGTTGAAGCAAGTGGGTGTGCCTGGGGCAAGGATACTATCCGGAATGAGCGGAGATGCGGCGAAGTTCGCCGCGATCAGGCAGTTGGCATAGCGCTCGTAATCCTTGCCGTAGCTCAGATTGTCG
>JBKPJK010000361.1:0-3592 GCA_046730635.1 Pseudomonadota bacterium
CGGCAAGGTCCCGCCCCGGCGAGGAAGTCAGCTAAGGGCACGGTAGAGCCCGTAAAGGCTGACGAGGGTTAGAAGCGCGCCGACGAAGGTGAGCAGAGTGTCGGCCTGAACCCTTTTCGCGATCCACGCACCGAAGGGTGCTGCGAATACACCCCCGATCAGAAGGCCGACCGTGGCGACGGTGAAGGCCTGCCAGCCAAGCGTTGCAAGGAACGTCGCCGATACGGTGACCGTCAGGAAGAATTCCGCGGTGTTGACGGTACCGATCGTCTTTCGCGGATTGCTACCCTGCACCAGCAAGTTCGAGGTTACGATGCCGCCCCAGCCTCCGCCGCCCGCAGCGTCGAGGAATCCGCCTAACAGCCCGAGCGGCGAGACGACTTTCGGACGCCGTTCGAGGTGCCGATGCATCACGCCGCGATAGAAGAGATAAAGACCGAGGGCGGCGAGGTAGGTGAGCACGAACGGCTTCGCGACCGTCGCATCGATCGATGTGAGCACGTAGGCGCCGAGAACGCCGCCGATGACGCCGGGGATCACGAGTCGTGCGAAGAGCTTCCAATCGACGTTCCGGTGGAGCGTGTGGCTGATGCCCGACACGCACGTCGTGAAGGTCTCGGCCGTGTGTACGCCGGCCGATGCGGCGGCGGGCGGAACGCCCATGCTGATGAGGAGGGTGCTCGAGATTTGGCCGTATGCCATCCCCAGCGCTCCATCGACGAGTTGCGCGGCAAATCCGATCAGGATGAAGACGACCAGAGTCCATGGGTCGCCGAATATCTGCGCGATTATGCTCAGCTCCCGCCCTTTTGGAACGGGCGGTGTGCCTCAAGCCCGTACGGTTCGGCAAGCTCCCGTATTGGTGCGTTGTCGACTTGGCTGGAAATCGTAAGTATTCACCCTTAAATTGGTGTCAGCAACGGCAAGAGGTTGAAGAGCTTGCAGTCTGGGCTGACCGCCTATCTCGATTCGGTGAAGTCCCGTGACCCGGCCGCGCGTTCGCGGTGGGATGTGCTCTTCTATCCAGGCGTCTGGGCCCTGGGTCTGCACCGCGTTTCGCACTGGCTGTGGGAAGGGGGCCTGACCTTCCTCGCGCGGCTCGTGAACCATCTCGCGCGGTTCCTCACCAGCATCGACATTCATCCGGGTGCGAAGATCGGTAAGCGCTTCTTCCTCGATCATGGCTTCAGCGTGATCGGCGAGAGCGCGGAGATCGGCGACGACGTCACCATCTATCAGCATGTGACCCTTGGCGGCACGAACCCAACCACCGGTGTAGGCGGTAAGCGTCACCCGACGCTCCGCGACGGGGTGGTCGTCGGCTCCGGAGCGCAGGTGCTCGGCCCGATCGAAGTCGGAGAGGGCGCGAAGATCGGCGCCAATTCCGTCGTCACGAAGGATGTCGCACCCGGGCAGACGGTGGTCGGAATCCCGGCCAAGCCGGTTCCGGTCGACGTCGTCCACTACAGCCCGGGCTTCATGCCCTACGGTACGCCGTGCGGTGAGGACCTGGATCCGGTTCGCGCGCGAATGGCCGAACTCGAGAAGGAAATCGATGATCTGCGGAAGGAGGTGGCGGTGCTCAAGACCGCTCGTCAGCCGCAGCCGAAGGTGAAGTCCGCTTGAGCGTCATCGCGCCGTTCCCGGGTGTATGGGACCGGCGCCCAATCGCGAGTTTCGATCGCAGGGAGCTGACGCGGATCCTCGACCTCTACGGCCGCATGGTCGCGGCCGGGCACTGGCGCGACTATGCGCTGCGCATCGATCCCGATGTCGCCGTCTTCGCCGCCTATCGCCGTCATTCGGAGCGACCTGAGATCCGCATAGAGAAACGCCCCGCGCTTCGTTCGAAGCAGGGGGCGTTTGCCTTGGTCAGTGAGCATGGCGTGGTGCTGAAGCGGGGCCATGAGCTTTCGCCCATCCTGGCCCCGCTCGAGCGCCGCCTCATGCGGCTGGTTGGCTGATCACCGCCGGACGGTCGAGGTTCGGCAGGCGCTCCTGCAGGTTCGATGGTAGGCGAGTGACGATCAGACGCCGCGCCTGGTGCCAGTAGGCCGACAGCAGCAGCAATGCCGAGCCGATCACGAGCGCAGTCAGCGCGACGTTGAGCTCGACGGCGCCGAACTGCTTGAACAGTTCGGTCAGCGCGTAGAGCACGTAGGCAAGCGCGGAGACGAGCAGGGCGCGGCGGTCGATCGCGAGCGCGGTCAAGCCGAACAAGACGTACAAGCCGACGACGACCAGCGCCTCCCCGGTGCTGACGGCGCCGCTATTCAGGCCCATCAGAGTGAAGATCGGGTGGGCGATCATCGGGGCGGCGAGCAGATGCAGCCAGAAGGCGACGTCGGAGCGCCGAGTGACCCGGGCGCGATCCGAAGCATCCCACCACATGGCGAACAGAAAGACGCCGATGCCGAGCAGAAGCACGAATCCCAAGATCAGGTTCTTGGCCGCTTCGGCGCTGGCCGGCTGAACGATGCCGACGAGGATCGCGAGGAAGAGGCCTGCAACCGAGGCCGCCCCGGCGGCGACGGTGATGGGCACGTGGAAGCGGCGCCAGTGGAGCCAGGCCGCGATGCCGGCAACGGCCGCACTGACCGCTCCGACCGTGGCTGCAAGCAGCTGATTGTTATCGTTGACGCGGCTCGGGCCGACGATCTCAACGAGCAGGAAGCCGGTCGTGGCCAGCACCGCCCCGACGAACGCCAAAAGCAGGATGATCGAAGGCAAAGCCATCCGGCGGCGCGCCGTGAAGAACAGCGCCAGCGCCCAGGACGTCCCGGCAATGGCAAGCGGAGCAAGGAAGCTCGGGCCGATGTCGCCATGATCGCTGATGTAGAGACCGGTCGCTTGCCCGATGCTCTGGCCGATCCACCCGACCGCGAAGAGCAGGATTGCAGCCGCAATCGACACAAAGATGTCGTTGAAGCCCGTGATGAGCCGGAACTGCTCCTCATCCGGGAGCGACGTCGAACGTTGCTGTTCCACATGGGCCCGCAGCGCGTCCGCGTCCTTGGCGGTGATCACTCCGGCCGCAACCGCGTCGTCGAGCTCTTGCTGACTGTACATCCGGCATTCCTCCTGTTCCGACCAGAATACCGACGGTGTATTATAGTGTCAACACAGCAATGCAGTTGACGCTTAGCGAGCGCAGCCACAAGGAGCGCGGGGATACGGCGGCGCATCGCGTGAGTTAAGCGTTCGAAGCTTTGGTCACGAGGAGCAATGAAATGGCGAAGAAGGCGACGAGCAGCGGCGGCAGGAGCGGCGGCTCGAATGGCAGGAGCGGTGCGAAGAAGTCGGGCACGTCGGTTGCACGCGTCACTTCCAGCGGCAGTGGATCGGGCTCCGGCGAGAAGTTCGATGCGAGCGAGGCGTTCGTGAAACTGCTGCAGAGCCCGCTGGTCGCGGAGCTCGTCGCCGTGGCGGCAACGGCCGCCCTCACGGCGCTCGCGGCGGAGGGCGTCACGGGCGGAAGCACGCGCGGCAGGCGCGCCGGCAATGCGGTGAAGGCGGCCGGCAAGGCTGCGGCGGCCGCTGTAGGGCGCCGCCTCAGCACCGAGATCGACGAGATCAGGAAGGCGGCTAAGGC
>JBKPJK010000362.1:0-6984 GCA_046730635.1 Pseudomonadota bacterium
GGTCGGCGGTCTCGAAGATTTATGCGCCAAAGGCCGCGGAAGCCGGTTGCACCGTCATCGACAACAGCTCCTTGTTCCGAATGGACCCCGACGTCCCGCTCATCGTGCCCGAGGTGAATGCCAATGCGCTTGCCGGCTATCGGAAGAAGAACATCATCGCGAACCCGAACTGTTCGACCGCGCAGCTCGTCGTTGCGTTGAAGCCGCTGCACGATGCCGCGAAGATCAAGCGGGTCGTCGTAGCGACCTACCAATCGGTTTCAGGGACTGGCAAAGCGGGCATGGACGAGCTGTTCGAGCAGTCTCGGAACATCTTCGTCGGCGATCCGAACGAGCCCGTCGTTTACCCCAAGCAGATCGCGTTCAACGTGATCCCGCACGCAGGCGACTTCCTGGACGACGGTTCGACCACCGAAGAGTGGAAGATGGTCGTCGAGACCAAGAAGATCCTCGACCCGGCCATCAAGCTGACGGCGACCTGCGTGAGGGTCCCCGTGTTCGTCAGCCATTCCGAGGCCGTGAACATCGAGTTCGAAAACGAACTCTCGGCCGACGAAGCGCGCAACATCCTTCGCGAAGCGCCAGGCGTGATGGTCGTCGATAAGCGCGAGCCGGGCGGATATGTGACCCCGGTCGAGGCGGTCGGCGAATATGCGACCTATGTCAGCCGCATCCGCGAGGATCCCACCGTCGAAAACGGGCTCAGCCTGTGGGTGGTCAGCGACAATTTGCGAAAGGGCGCCGCGCTGAATGCCGTACAGATCGCCGAATTGCTTGGACGCAAGCATTTGCAGAAGGCTGCCTAAGACCTTAGCCTGAGCGCATTCCTTCAAGGGGGTGTGAGATGCGCGGTACGATCTGGGTGAGCTTCGCGATCGTCGCGCTTTGCTCTTGCAAACAGGCCGCGGGCGACCATGCGGCAGTGACGCAAGCCGAAGCGACGAAGATTGCCGAGCAGGCCGAGGCCAATTTCACCACGGGCAAAGTGGATGCCGTGATGCGCCAATATGCCGACGGCGCGGTCATATTCGATGCTTCCCATCCGAACTACAGCACCGATCGAAAGGTGCAGACAGGCTGGGCCAAGGACTTCGTCAGCATGCAGCCCGCCGACTATCGCGTTCCCGATCGACAGATCCAGCTTGTCGGGCCTGACGCTTTCGTGAGCTCCGGAACGGAGACTTTCACGATTGCCTCGGGATCAGCCCGGCCGACCATCAGTGCGCGTTTTACGGACGTTTTTCAGCGGCAGGGTGACGGCAGCTGGAAGATCGTGCACGAGCATGTCTCGCTGCCGCCGGCGCCCGCCGGCCAGCGATAACGACGCGAAGCGTCAGGGCATGTCGCTCCAATAGCGCAGCAGATTCTGCTGGATCAGCTGCAAGCGGCCATAGTTCTCGACGTCCATCTTGAGGCCTTCGAGCGCGGCAACTTCGTTCAGCTCATAGAGCATGTTGCGACGGAACGGGTCCTGGATCCGGCTCTGGATGAAGGTAATTGCGACCAGCCGCTCGCCGCGTGTGACCGGCACGACCTGGTGGAACGTGTCCGACGGATAGACGATGGCCTCGCCGGGCTTCAGCTTGAACGTCAGCTGGGCATCTCCAAGCCCGAGATGAAGCTCACCGCCGTCGTAGCTTTCAGGCTCACTGAGAAAGATCGTGCAAGAGAGATCGCTGCGAATGGTTGCGCCGGGAAGCTGGATGAAGGCGGAGTCCGCATGAGCCCCGTACTTCATTCCGGGCTTGTAGCGGGTCATCATCGGAGGTGCCATCGCGACCGGAAAAGCGAAGTCGACGAATTCGCGAGTCCGCATGAGAGCTCCGCCGAGCAATTGGGAGCTCTTCTGATAAGCCGCTGGATCGTGCAGCTGCTCGTTTTGCTTGGCGGTATTATGCGGATTGCTGATCTTGCCATCCACGAATGGCGCCGACGCCGCGATCTGGCGGCACTGTTGAACCTCCGTGTCGCTCATGATTTGCAGGATGCGATACATCAAATTCCTCCGGCCCTCGCGATGGCTTGGGCGAGCAACGGTGAGTTTCGAGCTGCGGATCGAAGCATGCTCAAGGCGCCTTCGATATACGAGCCAAATTGCGCGGCAACTTCGCCGATCAGGTCGCGCCTCAGCTGAGCGCTATAGTCGTATTCCAGCGCCTTCGAATAGCGCCTCATCAGAGGCCCTTCGGCGACTGAGCGGATTGTTTCCGGGGCCGCGTCAAATCCGAAGAAGGTCGAGACGCGGGCCAATCCGCCGGGCATGTTCTCCAGCATCGCGTCGAAATCCGCCCACTGGATCTTACGATCGGGCATTGCTCCGGCAGCGGCTTCGAGACCCGTCATCTCGCAGGCCCAGGCGATCGCCGCGAGTTCCGCGTCGTTCCGCGCCGGGCCCAATGTCGACACACGAGCCTTCAGCCGCAGGGCGCGCGATGGGGCGAGCGCGTGAAGTTCTTTGACGCTGTTCTCCCCGGCCAAAATGCTGGCGATGTAGTTGCGCGGCGTCGCAAACATGAACAATGCGTGTTGACCGGCGGGCACCAACTCCGAAGCGATTTCGCTGACGAAGCTCGTCGCTTTCACGCATGCGACCTCGCTTGGCGTGAATGTGCGCGACATCAGCTTTGGTGCGGGTCCGATATACCCCGCCCGTATCTCCGGAGGGCTGAGCGCGAGGTCCCGAAGCAGTCGCGGTTCGCGCAATGCGAGGACCCCGTCGAGCTCACCCAGGAGGCGCGAGACCAGGGTCGAGCCGACGTGGCCGATATGGAATATCCACCGCGCATCCGATCGCAATTCGCCGGCCGCAGCGGCCTCGATTTCCGGCCATGGAATGAGCTGCGCGTCGACTGCCTCCTGCATCAGCCGATCGTCGAGGAAGCTCGCCTGACGATAGGATTCTCGATCCATCGCCACGAGGCGGGCGACTCCGCTCGTAGGGTCGAGCGCCTGGGCGAGCCAATGGGCATCGCGACCAATCTCGTCTCTGGTCGGGGCGCTGGACATGGCGCCCCTTAGACGCGCATTGCCGCCGGGGCCAAGGGAGGACTCGAATGGCGGAAGAGATGACCGGCGGATGTGCTTGCGGCCGGATTCGCTACACCGTTCTGATCCACGATGATGACGCCTATCTTTGTCATTGCCGAATGTGCCAGCGCTCGACCGGCTCCGTCTCGGTGGCGTTCACGTCGGTCAAGGCCGCGGAAGTAAACTGGAGTTGTGAGCCGGACTGGTACGACAGCTCGCCAATCGGGCGGCGTTCCTACTGCCGGGATTGCGGGACTTCGCTTGGCTACAGGTTCAAGGAGGGCAGCGACAATATGGACCTCACGGTCGCTAGCTTCGACGACCCATCCCGCTTCAAGCCCCGCCACCATTTCGGCGCGGAGAGCATTAACAGGGCGTGGCTCAACACCGAGGGGCTTAAGGAAGTCCGGACGCAGGACTATCAGAAGCTGGTCGACAAATGGATCGAGGCAACGGGCAGCTTCCCCGGATGATCGAAGCGAGCGCGAATTATTGGACGGCTTCCGACGGCGTACGGCTTGCATATCGCGAGCTCGGCGAGGGAAGGCCGGTCGTTCTGCTCCATGGGCTGTTCTCGGATGCGAACGTCAATTGGATCAAGTTCGGCCAGGCCGATCGCATCGCGGCGCGCGGGTTCAGAGTCATCATGCCGGACCTTCGAGCCCATGGCCTGAGCGACAAGCCGCACGGTGCCGAGCATTACCCGCGAGGAATCTTGGCCCGCGACGTTCGCGAGCTGGTCGCATTTCTCGGACTCACAGATTTCGACCTTGGAGGCTTCTCGCTGGGCGCCCGCACGACCGTCGAAGCGGTTGGGGAGGGGACGAAGCCACGCAAGGCCGTGCTCGGTGGCGCGGGGCTCGAAGGTCTGCGCAATTGGAAGCGCCGAAAAACCTTCTTCACCGAGGCGATCGAGCTGTTCGACAAGGTTCAGAGGGGCGATCCGCACTGGTTGTCGATACAGTTCATGAAAAGCCAGAAGATTGATCGCGTCGCGGCCGCGCTGCTTCTGGGAAGCTTCGAGGATGCGTTCATGGACTGGCTGCAGGCCTTCACCATGCCGACGCTTGTGGTGTGCGGAAGCGAGGATGATGACAACGGCTCGGCCGAGGAACTTGCGAACGTTCTTCCCAACGCGATCTTCGCCGAGGTGCCGGGGACGCATATGACCTCGGTCACCAAGCCTGAGTTCGGGGAGGCAATCGCCGGCTTTCTTGCTGCCTAAAAAAAGGGGCGCCCGAAAAGGCGCCCCGATACATCATCGCTTCATCCCTTATTGCTGGGTCGTGGCCGTCGACTTGGCTCGGCTTCGGCCGCTGGCGCTGCCAGTCGAGCCGCCGCCACCGCTGCGAGCGCCGAGGTTGGCGTTCCCGGCGCCTGTCTCGCTCATGCCTCCTTGGCTGCTTCCCGTCAGGCCGGCCGTGTCGTCGAATCCCTGGCCACTCGATCCCATGCCTTGCGACCATTCGCCGAACTGGTCCGAGAGATTGCTAAGCTGGTCGCTGATCTGCGTCCGTTTCGACCACAGGAACAGACCTGCGGCAGCAGCGCCGGCAGCTACTGCCGCCGCGGCAATCGGCCGCTCGCGCGCCATGTCCATCACGCCCCAGTCGCCGCTGTATTGGTTCCGACCAGACGGATTGTTGTTTCGACCGCCACGATTGTTTCTCGCCATATCAGTTTCCTCCACTAATGATTTCGCTCTCGAACCGTTTAAACGATTGAAAGCGGCCGCTGTTCTCCGTTCGGCGGAGAACAGCGGCGAGGAGTGGCGGGTGAGCGGCGAAGGGTGACTCTTTCGCTTAGGCTGTCGCGAGCTGGTCCAGCAGATATTCGGCGCTGGACGCGCGATATTCGCCCGGAGCCTCGACATTCAGCTGTTCAACCACGCCGTCGTTGACGATCATCGAATAACGCTGCGAGCGCTTTCCCATGCCGAACTTGCTGCCGTCCATGGCGAGGCCGACCGCGTCGGCGAAGGCGCCATTGCCGTCCGCGATCATGGTGATGTCGTCCGAGCCGTCGGCCTTGCCCCACGCGGCCATGACGAACGGATCGTTGACGGAGATGCAGGCGATTTCATCCACGCCTTGGCTTTTCAGTTCCTGCGCCTTTTCCACATAAGAAGGCAGGTGGCGGGCGGAACATGTCGGCGTGAAAGCGCCGGGGACCGCAAAGAGGGCGACTTTCTTGCCCCGGAAAAATTCGCCGCTGCTGGTCGGCTTCGGCCCCTCGGAAGTCCCAATGGCCAGAGTAACGTCGGGCAGACGGTCGCCTACATGGATGGTCATCAAACTCTCCTTCGCGTCGGTTGAAACGGCAGATAGGCTCGGCGTACAGCCGTCTCAAGCCTTGCCCGTCGCTCATCCGCGGCCCATTGTCGCACCGTGGTTGATCAACCGAGTTTCTTGTCGGGCAAGCTGCTTCTGGCCATGCCCGGAATGGCCGATCCGAGGTTCGAACGCGCAGTGATCGCCATGTGCGTCCATGACGAAAATGGCGCGATCGGCATTGGCGTTGGGCACAAGCGGGCGGGAATCACCTTTCGCGGCCTGCTCCGGCAATTGGACATCGAGCCAGGCGAGGCGCCGGACTGCGCAGTCCATCATGGCGGCCCGGTGGAACCTGGCCGGGGGTTCATCCTTCACTCGTCCGATTGGGGCGGGCAGGACACGCTGCACGTCAATAGCGACAACGGGGAACTGTTCGCGATGACCGGCACAATCGACGTGCTTCGTGCGATTGCCGAAGGCCGTGGCCCGAGCGAATGGATTGCGGCACTTGGCTACGCCGGATGGGGCGAGGGCCAGCTCGACGAAGAGATGACGCGACATGGCTGGTTCGCCGCACAGGGGGATTCGAAGATCCTGTTCGAAACGCCCACCGACGAGCGCTGGGCAGCGTCGTTCAAGGCCGCCGGCATCGACCCGCGGCTTCTTGCAAGCGAGACCGGCGCCGCCTGATTTCAACATATAAAGATATCTTTATATTTGCTTTTGAAGCACCACGCGGCTAACGGCGTCGCGGAACCGCGCTCGAATGCGGCGCGCATCACATTCAATCGGAGAATCTCACGTGGCGACGCAGGCTGAAACCCGTTTCAACGACTATGTCGTGAAGGATCTCGGCCTCGCCGATTTCGGCCGCAAGGAAATCGAAATCGCCGAGACGGAGATGCCGGGCCTGATGTCGCTGCGCGACGAGTTCGGCGCGTCGAAGCCGCTGAAGGGGGCCCGGATCACCGGCTCGCTGCACATGACGATCCAGACCGCCGTGCTGATCGAAACCTTGATCGAACTCGGGGCCGAGGTCCGCTGGGCCTCATGCAACATCTTCTCGACCCAGGATCACGCAGCAGCTGCGATCGCCGCACGGAACGTCCCCGTCTTCGCCATCAAGGGCGAAACTCTCGAGGACTATTGGGAGTACGTCGTTCGCATCTTCGATTGGGGTCAGGATACGACCGCCAACATGATCCTCGACGACGGCGGCGACGCCACCATGTTCGCGCTTTGGGGATATCGTGTTGAAAAGGGCGAGACGCTCTTCACTCCGTCCAATGAGGAAGAAGAGATTTTCGTCGCAACGCTGAAGCGATTCCTCGCGGAGCGACCGGGTTACCTCACGAAGACCGTCGAAACGATCAAGGGGGTTTCGGAAGAGACAACGACCGGCGTTCATCGGCTGTACGAGCTTGCCAAGCAGGGCAAGCTTCCGTTCCCGGCGATCAATGTGAACGACAGCGTGACCAAGTCGAAGTTCGACAATCTCTACGGCTGTCGCGAGAGCTTGGTCGATGCGATCCGTCGCGCCACGGACGTCATGCTCGCGGGCAAGGTCGCGGTCGTTGCCGGGTTTGGCGATGTCGGCAAGGGTTCGGCGCAGTCGCTCCGCAACGGCGGCGCGCGGGTCATCGTGACCGAGATCGACCCGATCTGCGCGCTTCAGGCCGCGATG
>JBKPJK010000363.1:0-2046 GCA_046730635.1 Pseudomonadota bacterium
CCCCTCATCCATCAATCGATCATCTGGCCCGCTCGGAGCCGATCAACCCTTCTTCCCCACTTTTGCGACCTCATCCGCAAGACCTTCGGCGAAGCGCTTGATCGAGCTCGGATTGAGGTTGCGATCGCTCACTGCGAATTCCTGCTTCGGAAGCGCCTTTCCGTCGGCGACGACCAATGCGGCCAACGCCGACTTCGAAAGGACGCGAACCTCGGCGGTGTAGCGCACCTTCGGCGCCCGCGCGGCCATTGCCTGTTCGACCGCCGAACAGATCGCGGCGGCGCCCCCCGATTCCGCCGGCAACTTTTCGCCGTTCACGACGCGGCATAGGCCATTCTGAAGCGCGCTCATCGCGGGAGCACTCGCCGCGACAACGGTCGCGGACGCGATGACACCTGCGAAGATTTTGCTCCACATATCATGCGTCGTACGTCGCCAATCGTTAACAGTGGCTGACGATTTTGTGAAATATCGCTGTTATTCCAGCACTTAACGCACTCGGTTTAATGATCCCTGTCAGCATCGAGCCGCCGGCCCAAGCCGACGAATGCGTAAACCAGGGGCGGGACGAGCAGGGCGGACAGCACGACCTTCGCGATCATCTGTCCGACGATCAGCTCGCCGATCGGGAACTTACCGTAGAAGGCGACGGTGAGGAAGATCAAAGTGTCGACGATCTGACTGAGCACGCTGGCAATGGCGGCGCGGAGCCACAGCAGCCGACGACCTTCGCTGGCCTTCAGGCGGCTGAAGATCGTCACGTTGAGGAAGGTCGATATTCCGTAAGCGAGAATTCCGCCGAGCCAGATCCGCGGAGTTCCGCCCATCACGGTCTCGAAGGAGGCCAGCCGCGCCGGATCCATTTGGGGCGAGGCCGGCAAAGCAAGCACCAACAGGCTGAGACCAAGCGAAACGAGCAGGGGTACGAACCCCAGAAGGACAAGCCGATTGGCGGTCGCACGGCCGTGCAGCTCGGCCACGGAGCTCGAAGTGACGACGAGGAGGAGGAATGCAAGGATCCCGGCTTCGACTGCCAGCGGCCCGAGCGCGATCTGCTTGTTGCCGAGCACGCCCGCGATGCACACCATTCCCCCGTAGAAAATGGCGAACGCGAAGAGCGATCGACGCATCTGCAAAGTGCCGGGTTCTGGTTGGTGCGCGGCTCGCGACTGGAGGTCCGCGACGTTTACTTCGGAGGTCATGGCGTCGGCCTAAAGGCTTTCGCGCCCTGCGCAAGCGCCGCCGTTGACCGTTGCAGCATACGGCGGCTAGCGGCGCGCACGTGACTTCCTATGACCTTGATGTCGTGGCGATCGGAGATGCGATCGTCGACGTAATTGCCACCTGTGACGACGCGTTCCTTGCAGAGCACCGACTCTCCAAAGGCTCGATGCAGCTTCTCAGCACGCCGGAGGCCGACGCGCTCTATGCAGCGATGGGACCGGCCCGTGAGATCAGCGGCGGCTCGGCGGCGAACAGCATGGCGGGCGCTGCTGCGCTGGGTCTGCGGGCTGGCTTCATCGGGCAGATCGCTGACGATCAGCTCGGCGCCATTTTCGCGCATGACATGCGATCGCTCGGGGTGCGGTTCGACACGTCGTCGTTGACCCAAGGACCGCCGACCGGTCGCTGCCTGATCCTGGTCACGCCGGATGCCCAGCGAACGATGAACACATGCCCGGGGGCGAGCCACGAATTGACGACCGCAGCGTTGGACGAGGAGTTGATCCGATCCGCGGCGGTGACCTTTCTCGAAGGCTATCTGTGGGGTCCGGAGCGGCCGCGCGCTGCCATGCTCGAGGCGGCGCGACTAGCGCATTCGGCCGGTCGAACGGTGGCCTTCACCCTGTCCGAGAGCCTTTGCATCGCTGATCGCCGTCAGGGCGTGATGGGGATGATCGAAACCGGCCTCGTTGACGTGCTGTTCGGTAATGAACATGAAATTCGGCATCTGACCGGGTGCGGCGAACTGAGCGATTGCCTTGAAGCCCTTTCACCCAAGGTTGAGACCCTCGTCGTGACCCGTGGCGCCCAGGGTGCGATCGC
>JBKPJK010000364.1:0-2054 GCA_046730635.1 Pseudomonadota bacterium
CGCTGTCGGTCGCGCGTGCGGAGTTCGATCGACCAGTCGGTCTCGCTCGAGGCACGATCGGCGATGTCAGGCTCGCGAAGCGAGTCGACCTGGAGCTGCGCCATTGTCTGACGCGACTCCTCGACGATGTCGTCTTTCCAAGCCCTCAGCTTACGCAGGAAGTAAGCGCGGTGCTTGGCGCACATGAATTCTTCGTCGTCCGACGGCCGATAGGCCTCCGGAAGAATGATCCGATCGAAAGGTTCGAAGTCGCTGCCGCCGTAAAGGTCGACAAGAGCCGTAGCCATAATCCCTCCCCCGCACCTGGACGCCGCAATCCCCCGCGGACATCCTAAGAACGCCGCCGCCTGCTGCGGCCGGGCCGTCCGGTGCAGCCGGAGGCAATAAAGACTGACTTTTCCGGGACTTAATGCCGGATAAGTCGGTCATCCCCAACGCCAGCCTATAAATATGGCCGAGACCCTTAACAAGCACTGACGATAGTCCAGTGAAGAAATCGCCAAGCTGTTGCGAATATGGCGCATTTTTTCGGCAGTTGCGGCGCTTATGCTCGTCCCGCATAGGCAGTCGCGATGCGAATTCTCCTGACCAACGACGATGGGATCAACGCGCGCGGACTGCGTCTCCTTGAGACTGTCGCACGCAAGCTCAGCGACGATATCTGGATCGTTGCCCCGACCGAGGAGCAGTCCGGAGCCGGCCACTCCTTGACGCTCACGACGCCCGTGCGCCTGCGCCGGCATGACGATCGGAGGTTTTCGGTAACCGGAACGCCGACGGACGCCGTGATGCTCGCGCTCGCGCACATCATGAAGGATTCCCCGCCCGACGTGATCATGTCGGGGATCAACCGGGGCGCGAACCTGGCCGAGGACGTGACCTATTCGGGAACGGTCTCGGCGGCCATGGAAGGCGCACTGGCAGGCGTCCGCTCGATCGCCCTCAGCCAGGCCTATTCGCGCGAGGGCATGGGCGACACCGTCCCATTCGCCGCCGCGGAAGGTTGGGCCGAGCAGGTCCTCGCGCCGCTACTCGAGTTCGACACCGGCCCAGGGACGCTGCTCAACGTCAACTTTCCCGCTTTGCCGCCGGACGAGGTGAAAGGCGTGCGGGTCTGTCGGCAGGGGCTCCGCGATTATGGGCGCTTGCGAATTGTCCAGCGAACCGACCCGCGGGGTTACGAATATTATTGGTTCGGATTGGGGCCGATGGTCCAGACTCCGGGCCATTCAACGGACCTGGAGGCGATCGCCGACGGCTATGTCTCGATATCGCCGCTGCACCTGGATCTAACGCACGATCCTTCGATCGGCGCGCTTCAACAACGGCTCGAAAACAAGACCTAGGCCGAAGGGTTATTTCCCCCGCTCACCCCTCTCGACCGGAGCAGGCGGTGAATTGGTCGAAGCCGCAAGCCAGGTTGAGGTCGAACGGCACGAACTCGTCAAAGTGACGGGTGTACCGGCACGGAATGGTCCGGCGTACGGAAAGCAGCTACGCCCTCGTGCGGAACTCTCGTTGCGTCATCACGACCGGCTCCAGCATCGGACTCGAGGCGACGTATCTCGGCGTGCCCAACGCGGTCGTGGGAAGTTGGGTCGCCGGTCGCTTGGGTGCGGCGGTCGAGCTGGACACGCCAGAGCAGATGAGCGCGTTCATCGCCGAGCCAAGACTTCATCCCGACGCACATCGTGCCGCGCTACGCTACGGATGCTTTCAAAAGACCGGCGGCAAGCTGCTGCCCGACCTCGACGTCGGGAGCCACCCGAACTTCGCGCGGATCGCAGGTCGGATCGTCGACCCGGCGCGCTATGCCACGCAGAAGATCCGGTCGCTCTTCCGCACGCCTGTCGATCGCGACGTGCTCGACGTTCGGTCGGGGATGCATGCCGGTCGCGTGCTGCTGGCGACCGGCACGGACTATTCGTCTGCTTACGGGAACGCCGCAAGGTCCGGGGCAATGAACGTCCGGCGCGCTTCGACGGAGAAGAGCCTGGCGGGCGAATAGAAGCGCAGCGGCCAGTCGCGCTTGCCCATGGGCGACAGCAGCAGCT
>JBKPJK010000365.1:0-9890 GCA_046730635.1 Pseudomonadota bacterium
GGCGCGGGACGCGAGCTGCAGGGACGCAGGGTCCGGATCGATGGCGATGAGGACTCCGCGGCGGGCCGGCTGCCCGCGATCGTCGGCCTCCAGTGCGTCGCGATTCTCGCGGATCAACTCGGCCAGGCGCATCTGGCGGAGGTCGGCAAGCGTCGAGCTGCCCGCTTCGGCGACCGTCTGCGGTAGGCCCTGCACCGTGTCCAGTGTCGGTCGGACGACCTCCTGCTGCACTTGCGGAGAGCTCAGCACATCCTGGAGCACCGGCCCGGCGACCGGCACATTGCCGAGCGGACCCGCGACTCCGGCCGGCGGCAGCGCAAGTTGTCCCAGCAGCTGCGCCCCGGCAGCGCCGGCACAGGCAATCACCGCGAGCGCCGTGCAAAGAAGATGACGTACAAATCTGGACATCCGTGAGCCTCTTTATCATCCGTCCCATGGATGAAACGTGCACGGCGCGTCGTTTCATCCGCATGGGCTTTGATGGATCGATTCGAATCGTTCGAGGACGGACTGACCGCGCTGCTCCCGCGGCTGCGACGTTTCGCGCACACCCTCTCGCGCAATCCAGCGGATGCGGACGATCTGACCCAGGCGACGATCGAACGCGCGCTGCGCTCGCGAGGCCAGTGGGAGGCGGGGACTCGCCTGGACAGCTGGCTCTACCGGATCATGCGGAATCTGTGGATCGACACGGTGCGTTCGCGCGGGCGGAGGGAAGACCTCCATTCGCCGGTCGAAGAAGCGGAGCGGATCGGCGAAGACCCTCGATCGGCGATCGAAGCGTCGATCGACCTGAAGAAGGCCATGTCGGCAATGCAGCGCTTGCCGGAAGAGCAGCGCGAGGTGGTCGCGCTGATCCTGATCGAAGGCTTCGGCTATCGCGAATGTTCGGAAATCCTCGGCCTGCCGATCGGAACCGTTTCGAGTCGGCTCGTGCGCGGACGAACCGCGCTGCTGCAGATGATGGGCAATCCCGATGGTGAATGACGAGACCTTCTTCGCCTGGCTCGATGGCGAGCTCGATGCGCACGAGGCTACGCGCGTAGAGGCGGAGGTCGCGGCCGACCCGCGCCTCTCTGCAATGGCGGCGGAGCATCGCGCGATGCAGGCAAAGCTGAAGGGCGCATTCGATACGTTGATCGAATCGCCCGTGCCCCAGCATCTCGCGGCATCTGTGACGGCGCAGCCGCAGGCGCAGGTGATCGACTTCGCGGAGGCGAAGATACGACGTCAGGGCGCATGGCCCTCGGCGGCGCAATGGAGCGCGATGGCGGCGACGCTCGCGGTCGGCGTGCTGATCGGCACCCTCGCCCCCCAGGCGCGCCAGGTCTCGCCCGTCGAGGTGCAGGGAGGAAAAATCTACGCGGCATCCGCGCTCAATGAAGCGCTCAGCAAGCAGCTGGCGAGCGCCCCGGGCGGCGACGTGCGTATAGGCCTCACCTTCCGCGATCAGTCGGGCGCAGTTTGCCGAAGCTTCGCCGACGCGTCTTCGAGCGGCCTAGCGTGCCGGGAGGGGAACGGCTGGCGCGTGCGCGGTCTCTTCGCCGCGCCCGAAGGCCTAGGCGGCAATTACCGAATGGCCGCCGGCATGGATCCCAACCTCGCCGCGCTGGTGGACTCCTCCATGGCCGGTGAGCCGTTCGACGCGGCACAGGAGAAAGCTGCGCGCGACAAGGGCTGGCGCTAATCCTTCGAAACGGCTGGGGAATAAATTGCCCACTGCCGTCGTTAGCTTCTTCGGAAACGGGGAAGCATATGGCGTACTACCGATTATACTTCTTCCGCTCGGAGACCGGCCGCATCCGCGAGGTGCGCGAGTTCGAAGCGCCGCATGATTTCGCCGCGATATGGCAAGCTGCGATCTGGCGATCCGACGAGTTCATGGAACTCTGGTCGGGCGCGCGAAAGGTAACGCACTGGCGCGCAGAGAGTGAAACCCTCCGCCATGCTTCGGGCTGTTAGTGTCAGCTTTTCCACCCATTGCAGGCATTGGCCGGTCGTGAGAGGTTGCGGCGGTGAAGGCCTGTTGGAGCGTGCCATGCCTGAGTTCTTGATCGAGAGGGAAATGCCCGGTGTCGGACAACTCGGAGCCGACGATCTGAAGCACGCATCTCAGACTTCCTGTTCGGTCCTGGACAGCCTGGGGCCGAAAATCCAGTGGGTGCAAAGCTGGGTGACGGACAACAAGCTCTACTGCATCTATCGCGCACCCAATGAGGAGTTGATCCGCGAGCATGCGAGGCTCGGCGGTTTCCCGATCAGCAAGGTTTCGCAGGTTCGTGGAACGATCAATCCCACTACGGCGGAGTAGCGGTCACTGAGCCTCAACGAGGCTTTCAAAGGACCGCGCGGCCTCGACGATCCGCTGGCCACCGTCCGGCGCAATTCTAGTGACCAGCTCCAGGAATTTCGGGTGGCTCATGCCCGATCCGAGATAGGTCCAGCGTGCTGCATCCAGCTGCTGCCGCGCGATCTCGTCACGGTCCGGCAAAGCTCTTCCGCAAGCCTGCTCCAACGCCCGCAGGTTGAACTCGGCCTGCTGCGTCAGCCCAGCATCGAAGAAGGCTCCGATCTCGAAGAACTCGTCGACCGCTCCGTCGATTTCGCTCGAGGAATATGCGCGGGCGAGCTCGTCGATCATGAGCGCGTCGAGCTTGGCGTGCTGCGCCTCCTCGACCCAATGGTGCTTCATCAGGCTCTTGAACAAGGGGTCGATGTCGCCGTCGTCCCGGATCGTGTCGACGTAGTGAACCTGGCTCATCCACTCGAACATCAGGACGGTGAAGGCGACCGCCAACGGGTGGTGGCGAAGGACTTCCTGGCCGATTGCCTCAGGCGGTCCGATCACCTCGCACCCGACGGGGAATCCGCGCTCGAATGCGTCGAGGAACCGTCGGAACAGCTGCATGTGCTTAACTTCTTCTCCCGCGAAGTTGAGCAGCGCGCGCATCCCGTAGCGATCCTCCCCGGCCGCTTCGCGCGCGTGGTCCATCACGAACGGGAGGATGAACTCCTCGACGATGATGAACAGCGAGAGATATTCGTACGCGGAGATCTGGTTGAGGAGGCGTTGCTCATCCGTCGTTAGCGAGCTCAGCTCGCCCGTCCGAGCGAGGCTTTGCGGAAGGAAGTTCCTGGAGAAATCGAGCTCTTGTGCGGGCTGAAGAACGGAATCGAGATCCCAGGCAGCCCTCAACGAGGCGCGGTAAGTCGCTTCGAAGCTGTTGGTTTGTTGCATGGTTCGATCTCCGAACCTGGCTGCTGCAGATGAGAACCAGCTTTTCGCGTGCCCCTACTAAAACAGTCGACCAAGTCTTTCCAGCACAACTCACTGAAATGGCAGCTCTACGCTCCCTTCCTTTCGGCCTTGACGACCTCGCGGATCTCCTCGGTCAGGGCGTTGTTCTGCTTGACCAGTTCCTTGATCTCGTCGCTGATCTTCAGGAGCGCCTCTGCATCGCGATAGGTCTGTTGAAGCTGCCTGTCGGACTTTTCCGCGGCAACGTTCTGACCGACCATGATGATCGACAGTAGAACGAGCTGGAGGAAGGTCTGCGCGATCCAGGAGATCAGGGTCGCGGTACCTCCGTGGATGGCCTCCGGCAGGCTGACGAGCGCGAGGCAGGCGAAAGCGTAAGCGCACCACATCGTGCCGACGATGTTAGTGATCTTGACCGCCAGCCAGTTGTTGAACCGCCCTTGCTGCCGTTCGATCGGACGAAGGAAAGTCTTTCGGAACTCTAGGTACGGGTCGGAGTCGTGTCGCATCGGATCCCCCCTTTGAGCGGGCGCATCACCGAATAGCGTGCGACCGAATCAGGATTTAGCTACGGACGAGTTCGACGATCGTGTCGCCTTTCTCAATCCGAGGTCCCGTCGCGTCCGGACAGAGGATTTTCTGGCCGCGATACAGCCGTAGAGCCCTGCCGTCGCATACGTCCCTGAGCAACCTGCCGATCTCATCCACGGTCGCTTCGCGTTCGCGCAGCCTCACCCGGCCCTCGCTCGTCGCGAGGTCGGTCAAATATTCGGCCAGATGCTCGCTGTGCCTCGTCGAGGCGAGAAGGAGCCCAGTGAAGCTGACCGGATTGACGACGATATTGGCGCCGGCCTGCCGCGCCAGGTCTTCGTTGTCGGAGTTCCGAATTGCTACCGCGATACGGAGATCCGGAGCGAGATGGCGCGCGGTCAGGACCGCGAGAACCGACGTGTCGTCGCGCCCGCAGCTGACGATGAGGCTCTGGGCACGTTCGATATGGACGGCCTTCTGAACTTCGTCCCGCGTCGCGTCGCCGCGGATCGTCGCGACACCGGACTCCTTCGCGAGCTCGATCGTTTCCGGATCGTCGTCGATGACGACGACGCTTCCGATCTCGGTGCCGTCGGCGAGCAGTTCCTCTAGGGCCTTCTGCCCGCTCCGTCCGAAGCCCGCGAGCACGATGTGATCGTGGAGAGTCTGCTGAATCCTTCGCATACGCCATTTCTCCCAGCTGCGCTTGAATAGGAACTCCGCGGCGGTTCCGAGGAAGATGAGCCACACGAAAATGCGGATCGGAGTGATCAGGAACGCGTCGATGAAGCGCGCGCGCTCGGTGACTGGGATGATGTCGCCGTAACCGACGGTCGAGACCGTGATCATCGTGAAATAGATGACGTCGATGATGGAGAGATGATTGTCGACGTTGTCGCGGAGGCCGGCGCGATCGAACCATAGCAACATGAACGCGATGACGAATAGCAAACTTGCGATCGCACCGCGTATGGCGAGACCGTGCCAGGGCCGGAAGGTCCGCCGTTGCAGCGGCTGAAGGTCCCGTCTGCGCGTCACCGGGTCGCTGATCCCGGGGCCGCGATCAGGCGTGAGACCGGTGGGTCTTCGTCCATGTCTGCGACTTGCAGATCATCATCACGCACCCCGACACCTTGAGATGGTTCGCGCCTTCGGGCTTGAGCTTCGCCGAAGCGTGCATGTCCTGGTCGGGAACGAAGATCTTGCCCTTCCAGACGTGCGACGAGGAATGAGTCACGCCCGTCAGCAATTTGGTTCCGACCAGGTGCTTCGTTCCCTTGCGGGCGTCATGCTTTGCCTTTTCGGACGCCCACACCACTGTTCCGCACAATGCATGGCCGCAGGGTTCGATGTCGATGATCACGCTTTTCGACGGATTGATCCATTTGCCTTTGACTGCCGCATGAGCGGCCGACCAGCTGCAAAGGACGGTCAGACCCATAGCGAGCCGCCGTCCTGCTCGTCCGTACATTTCCGCCCCCCTGTCATAAGTCTCGCGATTGAGTGCACGGCCTCAGCGATCGCGATGCGCATGATTGTCGCTCAGTGCCATCAGCACAGACCCTCGGACCGAATCGGGGGTTATCCGCAGTGAGGCGTACCAAACCGGCGAGTGTTAGTCCCGATGAGCATTTGAGGCGCTGCGGTCCGGCTGTTAGGGAGCCGGAATGGCCACCAGACCCAACCGCCCTAAGGGACGATCGATCAAGAATTTGCGGATGGTCTGGGGGTTCACCAGCCGATACCCGGGCCACATCGCCATCGCGGCGCTGGCGCTGCTGATCGCCGCGGCGGCCACGTCCGGCGTGCCCTACGCATTCAAACTCATCATAGACAAGGGCTTTGGGCCCGGCGCCGGCACGACCCGCGACATCGCGCGCTGGTTCGAATATCTGCTGCTCCTCGTCGGAGTGATGGCGCTCGCGACCGCAACCCGCTTCTACTTCGTTTCCTGGCTCGGCGAACGCACGGTAGCGGACATACGACTGGCCGTGCACCGCAACCTGCTGCGCCTCTCCCCTGGCTTCTTTGAGGAGAACCGGCCGGCGGAGATCACCTCGCGGCTGACGGTCGACACGACGATCATCGAGCAGGTGGTCGGCACCACCGTGTCTGTCGCGCTGCGCAACTTGATCCTGGGCATTGCCTGTATCGGCATCCTGCTCGCGCTCGCCCCGAGGCTCGCTTTGTCGGTGCTGCTCGGGTCGCTGCTGGTGGTCGTGCCGATTGCGATTCTGGGGCGGCGGGTGCGCGCCATCTCCACGCGCAGCCAGGACCGCATCGCCGACGTCGGGACGCTGACCAGCGAAGTGCTGGCCGCAATGAAGATCGTGCAGGCGTTCAACCAGCAGGGTCGCGAAACGTCGCGCTTCGCCGAAGCCGTCGAGCGCGTCTTCTCGACCGCCAAGCGCCGCATGCTGCTCCGCGCGATCATGACCGCGATCGCGATGTTCCTGATCTTCGGAGCGATCACGCTCGTCATCTGGGGCGGAGCGATCGAGGTCTCGTCCGGGCGCATGACCGGCGGTACGATCGCTGCGTTCGTGCTCTACGGCGGCCTCCTCGCCGGAGCGTTCGGCAATCTGTCGGAAGTGTATGGCGACCTCCTGCGCGCCGCGGGCGCATCGGAGCGGCTGGGGGAATTGCTCGACGCGCGGCCGGACATTCGCTCACCAGCCAGTCCCGTGAAGCTGCCGGAGCCCGCCCAAGGCGAGCTCATTTTCGAGCATGTCACCTTCCATTATCCGACGCGGGCGGAGACGTCCGCGCTCAACGACTTCAACCTTGCGGTGAAACCGCGCGAACGGCTCGCGGTGGTCGGCCCGTCGGGGGCAGGCAAGACGACGATCTTTCAGCTTGCCGAGCGCTTCTACGATCCCCAGTCGGGACGCGTGTTGCTCGACGGCGTCGACCTGCGCGACGGGGACCCGGCCGACGTTCGGCAGCGCATTGCGATGGTCCCGCAGGAAACGGTGATGTTCGCCGCGTCCGCGCGCGACAATCTGCGCTATGGCAACTGGAACGCCACAGAAGACGAATTGTGGCAGGCCGCCCGCGACGCGAACGCCGAGGATTTCCTGCGCTCGTTGCCCGACGGACTCGATACATTCATGGGCGAAGGCGGTGCACGCCTTTCGGGCGGACAACGCCAGCGCATCGCCATCGCTCGCGCGCTGCTGCGCGACGCGCCTTTGCTATTGCTGGACGAAGCGACATCGGCCCTCGACGCGGAAAGCGAGCGGCTGGTGCAGGACGCACTCGATCGGCTGATGGAGCAGCGCACGACGATCGTCATCGCGCACCGTCTTGCGACGGTCCGGGCCGCCGATCGCATCGTCGTGATGGACCAGGGCCGGATCGTCGAGGAGGGCACGCACGCGACGCTCAACGCGCGCGGAGGACTCTACGCGCGTCTCGCTCGCCTGCAGTTCGAAGATCGCGCCGCCTAGGCGGTCGGAGTAGCTCCGCCGCCGCCGGTGCCGCCGCCCCGAGTGGAGCGCCGACGGGTTCCGCCGCGCGACCGCGTGCCGGTGCCGCGCTTCGCCGTCGAGCGAGTCGGCGTCTTGCGCGCCGGTTTCGCTGCACCGCTCGAGCTCGCGGCCGCCGGTTTCTTCGCCGCGGATGAGCGCGTCTTGGCTGCACCCCCGGCCTTCGCGCGCGTGGTCTTGCGTGCGCCGGAACTCTTTCGCGCCGTCGACGCGCGCGTGCTGCTCTTGCGCGCTCCGGCCGAACGCGACGCGCCGCCGCGGCCACTGGACGAGGGCGAGCCACTGCTTGCGCTTGCTTCGCCTTCCATCGTCCATTTGCCGGACATCACGCGCTGGGCAGCCTCGGCCACCGCCTCGGCAATGATCGAGCCGAGCTTCGTGGCGCTCGACATCATGTTGGTCGCCGCCGCCGACGCCGTGTCGGCCGCGTCGAGTCCCGCGTCGCGGATCTTGCGGCGCGCAGCCGGACTCGCACTGATCGCAGCCGCCGCTGCGGCCAGGCCCGCGGCGAGCATTTCCTTGCTCATCGCTGCCTTGGCGAGCTTGTCGACCGTGTCCTTCGATCGCGAAGAAGAACCCGAAGATGTTTTGCTTGTCGATTTGGCCATCGCTTAATCTCCCACCGTTTCGCGGAAAGACACATGAATGCCGTTGCGGTTCCCTAATGAAACAACGGCAAAGTTGGAAGCAGGCGAAATACTGAATCGCAGATATGTTAAAGGGCACCGCCGCGCGATGCAGCGATGCCCTTCGACATGGTCAGCGGCCGGAGATGTGGCCGTCCGTCAGCTTTTAGGGCCTACGAACACCCCTTTCCGACCTCCCTGCTGAACCATGAGACATCGGATCACCTCCTTTCGCTGCGTTGAAGCCAAAGGGATGATGAGTCTTATGACGGTGCAAAGCAAGACTTGTAATGAGGTGAACATTCGGCAATCGTTACTGCTTCGTGCCGGTCAAACGCGGCAGTCCTCCACCACTCGCGCAGCTTCCGCCCAGGACGGGATGACGAGCGCCGCCTGGTCCGCCACGCTGAACTCGACGCGTCCGCGACTGAAGGCGATGGCGTCGAGGAGCGGATCGAAGGCAGCGAGAGTCGCGCTCAGTTTTCCGGTTGCGGGATTGTAGCTTGAAGGCAGTTGGCGCGTCTGCGCGGTCGTCCAGACGCTGATGAATGGTGCGGCTCCCGTTGCGGGCTTCGACAGAATCACTTGGCGCGTCCCCCGCGTGCAGGTGATCGTCAGCTGCGGCTGAGCGGAAGCGTTTGCAAAAGTCGCCTCACTTCCGCCGGTGATCGCGGAATAGGTCCAATTGCCCTCGAGCGGCGTGGCGGTTGCGTAATCGATCTTGGGCGCGGACGTCTGAGCCTGAATCGTAGAAGCAGCGGTCAGCGCGAGCGCTGCGGCAATGGCGGCTTTCATGCGGCGCTTAACGGGTCAAGCGATCGACTTTGGCCTGCAGCTCGGCAAGCTCAGCCTTCAGCTGGTCGACCTCGCTGCCGCTCGCCTTGGGCGCTTCCGCTTTCTTGCCGGAAAACGCACGGCTCGCGTCCTCGAACATCGCCATGTTACGCTTGGCGAGGTCGGCGAACACGTTGCCGCTGAAGGCATCCTTCACGGCGCTTTGGTTCCGCTGGAACGCGTCCATTGCGGCTTCGAGATATGACGGCACGAAATTCTGCATGGAGTTGCCATAGAGGCCGATCAGCTGCTTGAGGAAGTTGATCGGAAGCATGGTTGCGCCGCGTGCTTCTTCATCCACGATGATCTGAGTGAGCACCTGCCGGGTGATGTCCTCTCCGCTCTTGGCGTCGACCACTTCGAACTCGCGTCCTTCGCGCACCATTTGCGCAAGACGATCAAGCGTGATGTATGTCGAACTTTCGGTGTCGTAGAGACGCCGGTTCGCATATTTCTTAATCGTCACCTTGCCTGTCGATTTGGCCATGAACCGCTCCGAGACTTCGCGCGACGCTCTACTACCGCAGCATAGTGCGCTGCAACATGAACCGGGAAACGAGCGGGCGCCACGCCCGCTTCCGCTGTTTCTCGAATTGGTACGACGCGTGTCGCAGCAGGATCGCGACCTTGCCAACCAGGCGCTTGCTGGATTGCGCGCCTATGAGAAGGCCGAGCGCCGTCCGCGACCGCCCGCGAAGCCCGAGGCCGCGCGCGTTCGCGGTTCATGCCTGCGCGATCATGGCGGAGATGGTCCACCGGCGATTCTGGTCCCATCGCTTATCAACCCGCCGCGGATCCTGGACCTGGATGAAGAAGTCTCCCTAGCTTCAGCAGTGGGGCGGATGGGGCGACGAGCGTTGCTCCTCGATTGGGGACCCGCGAGGCAGCGTGCGGAGCTCGACGTCGCCGGGCACATTGAGCAACTGCTTGTTCCTTTGCTGCGCTGCATTGCCGAAAACGCCGCATTGATCGGTTATTGTCTCGGCGGGACAATGACCATCGCCGCCGCCAAGCTCGTCCCGTGCGAGCGAGTGATCACCCTCGCCGCACCTTGGCGTTTCGCACTTTATCCACAGGATTCTCGGACCGCGCTCGAGAACATGTGGCGCCATTCGCAAATGGCGAGCCGAGAATTGGAGGCGCTTCCAATGG
>JBKPJK010000366.1:0-5118 GCA_046730635.1 Pseudomonadota bacterium
GTGTATCTCAGCCGCGTGGTCGATCGAACTGAGAGCTGTGGCGAGACCTTCATAAGCACCGATGGCGGCGGGCATCATCTCCTCAAAGCAACCGGCTGCCTTTAGGAGCGTGGACGCGGCAATTATCCGGTCGCCGTTGCCAACCGGTTCAGCGCACCCGCGGAGGAGCAGGTTACCATCACGGGTTGCCTTGCGACCCCAAACGACGTGTTCGGGGACGAGGTCTTGCTGCCCCGCGTCGAGCCCGGCGACCTCATCGCCATTTTCTGCGCCGGCGCTTATGCTTTGTCCGCCAGCCCGCAAGGCTGGGAAAGCCGCCCGCCGGCGCGCGAGATCATGGTCTAGCGGTAGGTCGCTCCGGCGAAGTAGAGTCCATGGGGCGGCGCATTCAAGCCCAGCGCCGCCCGGTCGCGGGCCTCGAGCGCCTGTGCGATATCGTCAGCGCTCCATTGGCCGCGCCCCACTAAAGCCAGGCATCCGACCATTGACCGAACCTGATGATGGAGAAAGCTTCGGGCGGCCGCCGAAACGTGGATTTCCTCTCCGACCCGGTTGACTTCCAGCCGGTCGAGCGTCTTCACCGGACTGTCGGACTGGCATTGGACCGATCGAAAGGTCGTGAAGTCATGTCGTCCCACGAGCATCGCCGCGCCCTCGCGCATTGCCTCCACGTCCAGCGAGACCGGGATATGCCACGTACGCCCGCGGTCGAGCGCCGGCGGCGCGCGGCGGTTGAGGATTCGATAAAGATAGCTTCGCCCGGTGCAGGAGAAGCGCGCGTGCCAGTCGTCGGCAACATCCTCCACCTCCAGTACCGAAACAGGCTGCGGCCGGACGAGCGCGTTCAGGCCTTCCCGCAGACGGTGCGGGGTGAGCGGCTTCGTGAGGTCGACATGCACCGGCATCGCGAGGGCGTGAACTCCGGCATCCGTACGACCAGCGGCAATGAAGGCCGAACGTTCGCCCGTCATCCGCTCCAGCGCCTCTTCCAGCGTCTGCTGGACGGACGGCCCATGATCCTGCCGCTGCCACCCCATGAACGGCCCACCGTCGAACTCGATCGTCAGCCGCCAGCGGGTCACGGGAGGATCGTGCCCTTCGGGATCGGGAAGCCGCGCAGAAGCTCGCCAGGGCTCATCGGCGACCGGCCCGCGCGCTGCACTTTGATGGGCAGAATGTAACCTTGGCCGCACGCGATGTTGAGCCGGTCGTCCAGCACTTCTCCGGGCTCGTGCGGTGGCTCGTTTCCGACCGCGGCCTCGAGCACCTTGATGCGCTCGCCATTGGCTTCGAACCACGCGCCCGGAACGGGATTGAACGCGCGGACTTGGCGTTCGACCTGAGTGGCGGGCTGGCGCCAGTCGATCCTCGTCTCGGCTTTGTCGATCTTCGAAGCATAGGTTGCGCCGGCGATCGGCTGCGGCTCGGGCTCGGTCGGGTCCTCGAGCCAGTCCAAAAGCGCCTGAGCGCCGAGATCTGCCAATTCTTCCGTGACTTGCCCGGCGTTCTTTCCGCGAATGTCGAGCGTCAGGCGATGGAGCATCGGCCCGGTGTCGAGGCCTTCCTCCATCTGCATGATGGTCACTCCGCTGATCTCGTCCCCCGCGAGGATCGCGCGCTGGATCGGAGCCGCTCCGCGCCAGCGCGGAAGGAGCGACGCGTGGACGTTGACGCAGCCGCCCTTTGGCGCATCCAGAATCGGCTTGGGCAGGATCAGCCCATAGGCCGCGACTACGGCCAGATCGGCGTCGAGGGCGCGAAAGCGTGCCTGCTCTTCCTCGGTCCGCAGCGTCTTGGGCGTTCGCACTTCGATGCCGAGCTTGTCCGCACGCTCGTGCACCGCCGTCCTGCGTTCGGCCTTGCCGCGGCCGGCCGGGCGCGGCGGCTGCGAATAGGCTGCGATGACGTCATGGCCGGCCTCGACCAGCGCGTTGAGGCTCGGCACCGCGAAGTCCGGTGAACCCATGAAGACGATACGCATCGGCCGCCCTATGGCGAAACCCGCCGGAATTGCCTACCTCGCCCCTCAGAGTGGCAAGTCAGGAAATCGAAGCACTAAGTCAGGCGCTAGCGCGTTTGCCGGGGCTTGGCCCCCGGTCGGCGAGGCGCGCCGTGCTGCACCTGATGAAGAAGCGACAGACGGTGTTGGAGCCGCTTCTCGCTTCGCTTCAGAACGTGGCCGACAGGCTTTCGACCTGTTCGATCTGCGGAAATGTCGACACGTCCGACCCCTGCAGCATCTGCGCCGACCCGCGTCGCGACGACAAATCTCTGTGCGTTGTCGAAGAGGTGGCGGACCTGTGGGCGCTCGATCGCTCGCGGCTTTTTCCGGGCCGCTACCACGTCCTCGGTGGGCGGCTGTCGGCCTTGGACGGGGTTCGCCCTGAGGATTTGACCATCGATCGGCTTGTCGGCCGTGTGGCCAAAGGTGGGATCGACGAGGTCGTGCTGGCCATGAACGCGACATTGGAAGGCCAGACGACGGCCCATTATGTCGCCGAACGGCTCGAAGGTTTCCCTATTCGTCTCAGCCAGTTGGCGCACGGACTTCCGGTTGGAGGCGAGCTCGACTATCTGGACGAAGGTACGCTCGCCCAGGCGCTCCGCGCGCGACGGCCGATTTCTTGAACCGACTGACCTGAAAGACTAAATCCTCGTCATGGCCATTCGTCCGATCGTCGAAGTTCCCGATCCGCGCCTGCGCGAGATTTCCAAGCCCGTCGAGACGGTCGATGCGGACGTGCGTGCGCTCGTCGCGGACATGTTCGAGACGATGTATGCGGCCCCCGGCATCGGTCTTGCAGCGATCCAGGTCGGGGTGCCCCAGCGCATCCTGGTGATCGATCTCCAGGAACCCGAGGAAGAGGGCGGTGAGCCCGTCAAGGATCCGCGCGTCTTCATCAATCCCGAGATCCTCGAGCATTCGGTTCACGAGGTTCCATACACCGAAGGTTGCCTCTCGGTGCCTGATCAATATGCCGAGGTCGATCGGCCGGATCGGATCCGCGCCCGCTGGCTCGATCTCGATGGCAAGGTGGTCGAAGAAGAGATCACGGGTCTACTCGCGACCTGTCTCCAGCATGAGATGGACCATCTGAACGGCGTGCTGTTCATCGATCACCTTTCGCGCCTCAAACGAGACATGATCCTAAAGAAGCTCGCTAAGCAGCGGAAAGAGCAGCTGAAAGCTGCCTGATGGGCACCGCGCCCTATCACGCGCACATCTATTATTCGGCCGCTGAACGGCACGCCGCCGAAGCGCTTCGAACAGACTTGGCCCGCCGTCCCGAGGTCCTCCTTGTCGGTCGCATGACCGATGGCGCCACCGGGCCGCATCCGATTCCGCAGTTCGAGGTTCACTTCTTGGAAGCGAACCGGTCGGCGGTCATCGACGCGATCGAGACGTCAGGCCTTCGCGCGCTGGTTCATCCGCTCACCGACGATGATCTCGCAGATCATACGAGCCTTGCCCGCTGGATCGGCGAGCCGCTTGAGCTGAACGTCAGCACCCTCGATCCGCCTGGGCTGAACAAGGGTATAGCCCGCTTCGGGAAGTCGGACCTCTAGCCGCCGATCGACGCCGCAGCGTTGCGGCAGTCCTCCGCGCACTCGCGGCACATCTGGGCGCACAGCTTGCAATGATGGTGGTCGTGCTGCTCGCACTCGGTCGCGCAGGCGTCGCAGGCGCGTGCGCACAACTCCAGCATCTCCCGCAGGACCTCCGGGTTCGATCCCGTCCGCCGCACGGCGAGCTTGCCCGTCGCCTCGCACACGTCCGAGCAATCGAGGCAGGTCCGAATGCATTGCCGCATGTCCATCTGCTCGGCGACGCACGCGTCTGCGCAGCTGAGGCACATGCGAGCGCAGTACATCAGGTGATGCGCGGCATCGCCGAGCGGCTGGTTGACGTGCCCCTGCACGTCGGGGTGCAGTGCGATCATCTTGCGGATGGACATGGCCGAGAGCTCCCGAGAATCCTGTGGAGAACCTCTCCGCCCTAGCGCGGTTCCTATTGTCGTTGAACCATTTTCCCTCTAAGGTTCCCGTTCTGTTCCGGGGAGGTGCGATCATGGGATCGGCCGCTATCATGTTCGTGTTTTTGGCGCTGATCGTCGGCGGGGCTATTGGTTGGCTGATCGGAGCTCGCTCGGCGGCCGCGGCGAAGCAGGTCACGGAGAGCCTCCGTCTGCAGCTCAACGAGGTCGTGAGGGAGCGCGATGCGAATCGCGATGCCGTGACCAGGCTGGCGGCGCTCGAAGCGTCGCAGGTCGAGCGCGACAAGGCTTTCGAAGCCCGGATCAAGGAGCTGATCGAGGCGAAGGATGCGCTTTCCAACCAATTTGCCGAAATCAGCAACAAGCTCCTCGCCGAGGCCCAGGAGACATTCCTCAAGCGCGCCGACCAGCGTTTCCAGCAATCGGAAGAGAATGCCGGCCACAAGCTGAAGGCGCTGCTTCAACCCGTCCACGACCGACTCGAGCGGTACGAAACGACCGTGCAGAAGGTCGAGGCCGAACGTCGCGACGCGTTCGGCCTGCTGTCGGGCCAGATTGAAGCGATGCGCACGGGCACCGAGCGGGTGTCGGCCGAGGCTGCCAAGCTGGTCAACGCGCTGCGCAACGCACCCAAGGCGCGCGGCCGATGGGGCGAGCAGCAGCTGCGCAACGTGCTCGAAAGCTGCGGGCTATCCGAGCATTGCGACTTCGCGACCGAGGTCAGCGTGGCGGACGGCGAGGGCGGGCGGATTCGCCCGGACGTGGTGGTTCGGGTTCCTGGCGGCCAGTCGCTGGTGATCGACGCCAAGGTCTCGCTCAACGACTATCAGGACGCTTTCGGAGCGGTCGACGAGGCCGATCGCGCGACTCACCTCACCGCGCACGCCTCAGCCATTCGCGCTCACGTGAATACGCTCGGCGCCAAGGCCTATTGGTCGCAGTTCGAGGATGCGCCCGATTATGTCGTGATGTTCATCCCCGGCGAGCATTTCCTGACGGCCGCGCTCGAGCAGGATCCGAACCTGTGGGATTATGCCTTCGACAAGAAGGTCCTCCTCGCCACTCCCACAAATCTCATCGCCATCGCTCGGACCGTCGCTGCGGTGTGGCGCCAGGAGAAGCT
>JBKPJK010000367.1:0-1720 GCA_046730635.1 Pseudomonadota bacterium
GTAGGCAGGGATGTAGGTCTGGGGGTCGATCGGACGCCCATCCTCGCCCATGAACACGTTCACGCCCTCGTTAAGGCCCATCAGCGCCATCGGGATCGAGTTCTCGCCGACCGAGAAGACGATCGGATAGTGGCGCTGCACGAGCATGACCTCGTCGACCGTGAGCGGAACCGCGTGGGTCTTGACCATCTCCGGGGTCGCCGGAATGGCCCGCACCTTCAACTTGCCATGCTGAGTGACGTTCAGCGGCTCAAGCGACTGATAGAAAAGCGGCAAACCTTGGTTCGGGGCGGCACTCGCCATCCTGTTTCTCTCCTGGGGACGGGCGTGGCGGTCGCCGAGGAACGGGACACGCCATCAACTATTTCGAGCGCGCATCTATTGGGCTTGACCGCAATAGGCAAGCGCCGGGCGACGTTGTGCCTTCCCACAGAGCCGAGTGCAGTTCATTGATTATTCAACGCTTCACTGCGAAGCCGATTGGGGGAAGGCAAAGCGGACACAGTGACGGCGGGGACGATTTTGAGCTTCATTCCGATGCTGCTCGGCATTTTTGCCGTGCAACCCGGAGCCGTGGAGCAAGGAGTCACGCGTCTTGTCGTGCAGGATGAAATCATCCTTCGCATTCCCATCCAGCCGCGACCCCTGCGCCCTTTTCAATGGGAGGAACGCAAGGGCCCGAAATGCGTACCCGTGAATCAACTCCGCGGCGCTTTGTTGTCCGGCCCTGAATCCGTCGATTTCATCTTCAACAATCGAGCGAGGATCCGCGCCCATTTCGACGAGGATTGCCTCGGGCTCGATTTCTACCGCGGCTTCTACGTCCAGCCAAAAGGCGACCGGCTCTGCGCTGGCAAAGACGCCATCTATTCGCGCATGGGCACGAGCTGCACCATTGAACGCTTCAAGTCCCTCGTTCCGAAATTTGCAGGCCGATAGCGCCTCTTGGATTCCGGTGTCGGAAGCGCCACATTCCTTGACAAGTCCTAAGGCGTCCGCTTAGCCGCTGCTCACGCAGCCGAAACGGCCTTCGAGAAGCCTAGGCTCCACTCTCATCTTCCGGATATTGCATGCCTTTTGCCGCTCTCGGCCTATCTGACGAACTGGTCCGCGCTGTTACAGACAGCGGGTACAACGAACCCACGCCGATTCAGCGCGCCGCCATTCCGCCCGTCCTCATGGGCAAGGACCTGATCGGGATCGCGCAAACCGGCACCGGCAAGACTGCCAGCTTCGTGCTGCCGATGCTCGACATCCTGCACCACGGCCGCAGCCGCGCGCTGATGCCGCGCTCGCTCATCTTGGAGCCGACACGCGAACTGGCGCAGCAAGTCTCCGAGAATTTCGACAAATACGGCAAGTACCACCCGCTTTCGATGGCGCTGCTCATCGGCGGCGTGCAGATGGGCGACCAGATCAAGGCACTCGAAAAGGGTGTCGATGTGCTGATCGCGACCCCGGGCCGCCTCATGGACCTGTTCCAGCGCGGCAAGATCTTGCTCACCGGCTGCGAACTGCTCGTCATCGACGAAGCCGACCGCATGCTGGACATGGGCTTCATTCCGGACATCGAGGAAATCTGCTCGAAGCTGCCGAAGTCGCGTCAGACCTTGCTCTTCTCGGCTACCATGCCGCCGCCGATCCAGAAGTTGGCCCAGAAATTCCTCAACGATCCGAAGCGAGTCGAGGTCGCGCGTCCGGCAACCGCCAACGTCAACAT
>JBKPJK010000368.1:0-11868 GCA_046730635.1 Pseudomonadota bacterium
CCCTGGCAGGTGGCCGAGCCTCGAAACGTTCGGGTGACCGATCGAGGGCAAACGCAATTGGGTTCAAAATGGAGCTTCTTACTTGGACATCCTTAGACCAAGGCCGAACCGCGTGTGCTCTTCGCCTTCGACGCTGAAGCCGCAGCTTTCGTAAAATCCTCGAGCACTCGGACTGGCCACGACCGTGAGGCTGAGTCCACGCAGGCGCGCCTGGTGTGTCGCCGCCTGGATGAGCGCCCTGCCGATCCCTCCGCCCCAGAGATCGGGTTCGACGAACAGGCCGTCGAGCTCGCTTCCGACCACCGCAGCGAAGCCCGCGATTTCTCCGGCAAATTCGGCGACGATGACCTGGCCGTTGGCGATCTGCGCCGGGGGCAGGTGGATTGCGTCGGGGTTCGCGAGCAGGTCCTCGCGATATTCGGGCAGCTCCAGCGATGCCCGCCGCTGAAGTTCCTCGAGCCGCTCATGCTCTTCGGGCTTCGCCAGGCGGAGGGTGATCGTATCAGCGCGCTTTGACATAACTCCCGGGGGCGTCCTCGATCGCCTTCAACTTGCCGCCCCCCGGCACTCTAGCCCCCTGAACCTTAACGGTGACATCGTCCTGCTTCTTCAGCCAGGCGAGCCAATCGGGCCACCAAGAACCCTTATGCTCGGTTGCTTTCGCGATGAACGCTTCGAGCGTCGGCGCGTCCTCGTCGTTGACCCAATATTGATATTTCTGCGCCGCCGGCGGGTTCACCACTCCTGCGATATGGCCGGACCCCGCAAGGACGAACCTTTTCGGCCCGGCGAAATGATCCATGATCTTCCAGACGCTCTGGGGCGGGGAGATGTGGTCTTCGCGTCCGGCCTGCACATAGGTCGGCGTTTTCACCGTATCGATGTCGACGCCCACGCCAGCGACCTTGATTCCGCCTTTCTCGGCGAGCTTGTTTCCCTTGTAGAAGCTTTCGATGTAGTCGCGGTGCCAGGGTGCGGGTAGGTTCGTCGTGTCGCTGTTCCAGTGCAGCAGATCGAACGGCGCCGGCTCGTCTCCGAGCAGATAGTTGTTGACGACGTAGCTCCAGATGAGGTCGCGCCCGCGCAGAAGGTTGAACGTCGCGGCCATGTAGCGACCGTCGAGATAGCCCTTCTCGACGGTCAGCTGATCGAGCAACGCCTGCGTTTCGGGCCCAGTGAACAGCTTGAGATCGCCCGCCTCGCTGAAATCGACCTGCGCCGTGAAGAAGGTCGTCGACTTGACCTTGTCCGCCTCACCCTTCGCCTCGAGGTACGCAAGCGTCGCTGCTAGCGTAGTACCGGCGACGCAATATCCGATCGTGTGGACGCTCTCGACGCCTAGCAGGTCACGCACCGTGTCGGTCGCGTCGATGAGGCCGTTCAGCACATAATCGTCGAGCGTCGCGTCCGCGATGCTTTCGTCCGCCGACTTCCAGCTCACCATGAACAGGCTGATCCCCTGCTCGACGCACCATTTGACGAAGCTCTTCTCGGGATTGAGGTCGAGAATGTAAAAGCGATTGATCCAAGGCGGGAAGACCACGACCGGGGTCTCCAGCACTTCGTCCGTAACCGGCGTGTACTGGATCAGCTGATAGAGCGGCGTCTGCTTGATCACCTTGCCGGGCGTCATCGCGAGGTTGCGCCCGACCTCGAACACGCCCGACTTCGTCTGGGTCAGCTGGCCCGACGCGATGTCCTTCAGCATGTTCGCTAGGCCCTTGAGCAGGTTCTCGCCACGTGTTTCCATCGTACGCTTGAGGACCTGCGGATTAGTCAGCGCGAAGTTCGACGGACTCATCGCATCGACGAAGCCCTGCGTGGCGAAGCGCAACCTTTCACGGGTCGCAGGATCGAGGTTCTCGATCTCGTCGACGGTGCCGAGCAGCTGGTCCGAAATCTGAAGATAGGTCTTGCGGATCGTGTCGAAGATCGGGTTCTCGCGCCACTCGGGTGCGGCGAAGCGCCGATCCTTCTTCTCGGTCTCGGGCGGAGCGGTCACGCCGCCTAGCACCTTGCCCCAGGTCTCGAGGCCCTTCGCCCAGGCCTGGGCTCCGGCCGACATCAGCTCTGCGGGTTCGAGCATGGATGAAGCCACCTTCTGTTCGGGGAACAGCGCCGGCATCGACCAGGCATGGAAGGACGGCATGGGCTGCCCCTTGCCGACCTGCTGGGACCAGAATTCCATCATCATCTGCTGGGCGCGGCCCATTACCAGCGTCCAGTGCTGCCAGTCCTCCAGCGTGGGAATCGCGCCGGAGCTTTTCGGATCGTCGACCATGCCCCTAATGTAGGCGGCATGCCTATCCCGCCGCAAATCCCCACTGCTCTCGTCTGGCTCGATTATTTCGGCATTGCCGTTTTCGCGATCTCCGGTGCGCTCCTCGCCGCGGAGAAGCGGCAGACGCTCGTCACTTTCTTCTTCTTCGCGGTCGTCACGGGTGTCGGCGGCGGCACGCTTCGGGACCTGCTGATCGGGGCGCCCGTCTTCTGGGTTCACACCAACGCTACGCTGATCATCTGCATCGCTGCCGCGCTCCTCGTCTGGATCACGAGCCGGCACTGGTTCGCGGGCAAGGCGCTGCTCTGGTTCGACGCCGCGGGCCTCGGTGCGTACGCCACCTACGGAGCCGCCAAGGCTCTGGCGTTCGGCGTCGCGCCAGTCCCGGCCTTCGTCATGGGCGTGCTGACCGCCTGCGCCGGCGGTATCATTCGCGACGTGCTTGCCGGCGAGCCTTCGATACTCATGCGTCCCGAGTTGTATGTGACAGCGGCCGCGCTCGCGTCCGGGCTCCTGGTCGGCTTCACATTACTGGGAGCGCCCGGCGCTCTCACCGTCGGACTTGCGGCGATCGCCGGTTTCACCCTGCGCGGATTGGCGATATCTCGCGGCCTGTCGCTCCCGGCCTACAAGGATTGAGGACAGTGAAGATGCGCTTGAACTACGCCATCAAGTTCGTGTCGGACATGGACAAGGCGGTCGCCTTCTACCGCGACACGCTCGGGCTGGAACCCAAGTTCCAGTCGCCCTTCTGGAGCGAGTTCGACACCGGCGAGACGACGCTCGCATTGCATCCCGCGTCCGACGACAACCCGGCGGGATCGGTCCAGCTCGGGCTCGGATCCGAAGACCTCGCCCGCTTCTACGAACGGCGCGACCAGCTTGGGATCGAGTTCACCCAGCCTCCGACCGACATGCACGGAACCGAGATTGCCCGCTTCCGCGACGTAGACGGCGCGGAAGTCTCGATCAGTCAGACCTGATCAGAAGCGCTTCGAAATCCCGGCATACAGCTCGACGTCCGGCGTTTCGCGGTTGAGCCCGAAGTTTGCTCCCCCATCGAGCTGAACATCCCTGTTCAAGAGATATGTGATCGCCGCGTCCGCCGACTTCTGCTTGGTCGTCCCGGCCGGATCCCAGTCCCATTGCCCCCAAATCTCCGCCGACACGCCCAGCTTGCTGCCGAGCGACGCGCCGATGTTCAGGACCTGCACCATGGCCGCATGACGGCCGTGCCCATCCTCATCCGCCAGCAGGTCGAGCTCCGGATCGGTCGCAATGGTCAAACCCGTCTTCCCGAGCGGAACGCTCGCGGCGAGACCCAATCCGGCCTCGACCTTGCCATTGCCCAGTCGATGATTGGCCGTCGGCAATTTCACGAAGGGATCGAGCGCCGCCTGGAAAGCCGCGTCCTCGGCGGTCAGCCGGTATTTTACCCGCAACAGCATGTCCCCGAAGCCGCTCTCGCGCTCGCCAGGCGCGCGCAGGAGCTCGAGCGGCGTTACCCCGACCTCGACATCCGCCCGGTCACTGACCCCATATTTGAGCAGTGAAGAACCGATCGTCGTGAAATCCATCGTCCCGTCGCTCGAATGATCGTGCGACCAGTCGACCAGCCCGGTTTCGACCTGGAAACGCCCCTCCGGCACCGTGCAGGCGCCGGTCGACTTGCTCGGCCGGTCCGCGCAGATCGGCTGCTCGTCGGCCGCCGCCGAAGCGCTCGACAGGCACAGCCATATGGCGCTCGTGAAGATCCGCCCCCGCATTGCCATTACCTGCGCCAGCCGAAGGCGCTCGTCGAGTGACAAGCGCCCGATTCACACGGCTTCTTTATGCAGTCAGAAGGCGCGGCCGAGAGCGAGCATCAGACGGTAGCGGTTGTCCGGGTGCGACGCACGGATCTCCTGCCAGACCGGCAAAGCCAGGGCGGCCCCGACCGACCATCCGGATGCCGCCACATAGCGCGCACCCGGGGCGACATAGATCCACTTGCCGCCACTCGCTTGTTCGATCGCGCCATCGATCTTCTGTCGGCCTTCCCACTCACCGGCCAGCTCGACGAACGCGTCCCACGAGCTGTGATGAGCCTCGGCATGCTCGTCGAGCTCGTCGCCATGATGGTGATTCCGGGTCACGGAATGCTCGTGCGCTTTCGGATCGAACTTGTGCGACAAGGCGATGCCGCCCTGCAAGCGGTTGCCGAGCCGCGTGTGTTGAGCCCCTTCCGTTGAGATCTGATAGAGGCCGCTCGCCGTCAACTGCACCGGGCCGAACCTGGTGCCGGCCGTGGCGCCTAGGATGGGATCCCAGCTGCCCGAGCCCGGCTGATGCTCTGTCTCCAGACGCTCGCCGTCGATGCTCCTTTTGTGCGTGCTTCCCGTCGGCACCTTGATCCCGGCGATCAGGGCAAAACCGGTCCGCTCACCTTCGGTGAAGCGGTATTTGACGAGCAGGCTGAGGTCGCCGATCCCGGAAACGCTGCCCAGTTCCTCGACGCCGTTCACCGCGACTCCGCCCGAGTGGGCATGCGTCCCCTCGCGAAGGTCGTCGCGGCGGACGTACGGCAACTCGGCCGAAATCGTCAGATGGTGATTGAGGCCATAGGCAATGCCGGCAGCCGCGTTCAGATTATAGTCCGTGTTGTGGGCGTGGATGTGCTGGCCGGCCAGCGCTGCAAGCTCCGCGTCCGAGCGTTGCTCCGGCCGCGTGTAGATGACCCGCAGGCCGGCCGCCCAATGGCCGCCATCGAGCGTGTCCGGCCCGAAGACGCTGAGGCCGCCGCCCGCGCCCACGCCGCTCGGCCCGACATGGTCCGCAAATGCCGGCGCCGAGATGAGCGCAACGGCGGTCAAAAGTCCGATATGTTTGATCATGGAAACCCCGAAATGCGCACCTGCGCCGCGCACAGGTGCGTGAGCTGAAAGGAACGGGCTCAGGCGGGGAGTGGCGGGCCTCTCAGTGGGGGGCGCTCATGCGCGCGGTGGCGCTCGAGGAACTGGAAAGTGCGCCCGAGCAGCAGCGCCGCTGCAAGAACGAGCAGGCCGAGAAGGATCGGAAGCTCGGGCGCGAGCGACCCGAGGCCCGACGACGAAGCATAGGGGCACGGCTGGTGAAGCTTCTTCGAATGCCCGCCATGATGTGCCGACATGGTCGCGGGCGCAGCGTCGGCATCCGGACAGGCGACGATCGTCACCGAGCCGTACTCGAACGAGGGCATGAAGCCCGCCGGAGCGAGCAAGCGGACGGCGAGCAACAGCGCTAGCAGCGCAGCGCAGATTGAGCGGGTCAGGGCCGGAGCTGTCCTCATGCGAATCGTGAGATGCCTGCTAGACCCGGCGCGTTCCCGTGTCAGCAGATCAGGCTTTCACCCAGTTCTGGAACATCGCGAACAGGCATCGATATTTGCGTGCATGCTGGCGGCGCAGAACAGCCAACCGCCCATGTCTGGTGACCCCTACGGGACTCGAACCCGTGTTTTCGCCGTGAGAGGGCGACGTCCTAGACCGCTAGACGAAGGGGCCGTGCGCTGGAGCGAGGGCGCCATATGTGGGTTGATCGGCCGCTAGTCAATCAGTCGAGCTTTACGCGGAAGAAAGCCATCGCGCCGGTCGGATTGTGACCGCCGTAAAGCGGCGCAAGGCCGTCGGACACGAAGTTCAGCGCGAACAGTGCGCCGGCACCTACAGTCAGATGATCTGCGACTTTGAAATCCCGGATAGCGCCGACGGAGAACTTCCCGACGCGATAGGCGGGGCCGGCCTCAAGAGCGGTCAACTCGCGGTTCTCGGTCATCTCGGCCCGACCAAACAGGGTCCAGGCGGCATGTTTGAGCGACGCTTCGGCAGCGAACGCGTCGTCATTGTGGCCCTCCGCCGACTTTCGGCCCCAGGCGAGCGTTCCGGCGAGCTTCCAGTCCGGCGCGATCTGGCTGGCCCACAGCGCACTCGCCGACCAGCGCTTCTGGTCAACGCCGGGCTCGAGCTGTTCGGGCTCGCGGAAATGGCCCCAGCTCCCCTGCAGCGCGAGCGTCCGCGTCGGGTTCCACGATAGCCTGATGGACGTCGAGTCCAACGGGCCCGTCTCGATGTTCCAACGATGTTGGTCGGGCTCGCGCGCGTTGAAGCGGCTGAGCTCGAGCTTCACCCGGTCCAGGACCAAGCCGCCGGTCACCACCCCGAAGCTGATGTGCGTCGAGTCGAGCCAATGGTGCGTGATCGGAGCCTCTGGTGAGTCCAGGATCGCCTCCCGATGCATGAAGGCCGGTGGACCGAATGCGGGCTCACCCGGCAGGGCGGCGTAGAGAAAGGCGCTGCTCTTCGAGCCGAGATCCTGGGACACCGAAGCAGAGAGCTCCATGAAGAAATCATGAGGGTGCTGGCGGTCGATGAGCCGGTCGCGCCCATTTGCCGTCTCACCGCTCGCCAGGAGCAGCGGATAGCCGCGGGGGCCGATCAGCGGATCGGGACTGACCATCGCCTTGAACTGGACCATGCCGTTTCCGAGCGGATGCCGTGCCATGCCCATCAGCATCCCCGAAGCGAACGCCTTGTCGTCGCCGCGGGGACCCGACTGATGGTCGTAGACGAGGTTGAGAACTCCGTGCGCCATGAGCGTCCAGTTGCCGCCCATGCTCATCAGACCCTGATGCGCACTCGTGTCCGGCTGCCACGCCGTGCCGGAGGACTCGCGCGTCATCGGATAGGGGCCGAGCGCGCCGGTCATTTCCATGGCATGATCTGAATGCTCGCCCGCTATGTGATCCATCTGGGACGCGCCTCCGTGCGTCTCGGGCGCTGCCGGCTGCCGCGGCATTCCGATCCCCGGCGTCGGCTCTTCGCCCGAAGGCGCATCCCCGGGAGGCGACGTCCCGGCGTGGTGTTGCGCATTAGGCGGCTTCTTGGCCGGCGCCTTCTTGGGTTCAGGCTTGTCGGGCATCGGCGCGCTCATGCCGGGCATGTTCATCTGCGCCGATGCGGACGCGCTGACGCCGGCGAGCGCAAGCGCGCTCGCGGCGACTGAAAAACTGACTTTCACAGCTTCGATCTCCAGAAGGAGGCGCCGTCGTTAAGCCGCGCCTCCCCCTTACTCGGTTGTTTCAACTAGCGGCCCGCGTGGCCGTCGTGACCGGCATGACCTTCATGCTTGCCCGCCATGTCCTTGCAGCACTCGCAGCATTTCATCTGCTCATGCTTTGGCGTGTCGGGACCGGGCTGCGTCGTGGGCGCAGGCTGAGCGGCGGCGAGCGCCGCAGTCATCAAAATCAACATGATCTTCTCCTGAAAAACGAAGTTCGAGATTCGAATTCAGGAGACCTTTGGAGGCGGCGTCGCCGTGTCCGGATGAAGCCCGTGGAGCGGTTCGGACGGGAGGGCGAGGCACGGGCAAGTGACCATCACGGGAGGGTCGTCGGCACTCGCCACCGCCGCCGGAAGGGCAGCCGCGCACGCCATCGTGCATTCGGCAATTCCGGCTTTTCTCTCATGTCCCGACGATTGCTCCGGGCAATGTCCGGCGGGCATCCCGGCCATCGCCTGATGTGCGGTGCCCGCATTCACCGGCGCCATGCCGAAGGGCATCATGAGCACGCCCAGCAGAAGCACGAACTTGATGATCGCCGCTCTCACGTCTTCAACATAGGCCTTCGGACGGGCCTCATCCAGCGCCTTCAGGCGTCCTTGTCGCGCTCGCTGAGGTAGCGCATCAATTCTGCGAGCGTCGATTCCATCTGGTCCTGCATCTGACTGACGAGCTCGTTCTCCCGCATCCCGACATGGTCGAGCGGCTTGGAATAACTGTCCGAGAAGGATTGGAGGTCGGCTCGATCGAACACGCCTTTCGCGACGAGCTTGGCCAGGATCACAAGCAAGCCGTTGGTGTTCGCAATGGTGCCGGCGACCAGCGCCTCGTCGACCATCGAGAGTCTCTTGTCGCTGTCGGCTTCGTCTTCGATCGGATCCATGAACTCAATCATGGCGCCAACTACGCGCCGTGCAAGCGAAAGGGTCCTACGACTCAAATGAATAAGCCGAGTTGAGCCCAGGCGGCCGCCTTTTCCGCAAAGGATCTCGTATTCGCCGCACTCGACGACGGCAGGTCTATAAACGTGATCCGAGAGGGTGGCGCGCTGATCAGGCGGCGCCCCGTGGCCGCAGCCCTCGCGCCATTGAACGCGATCGCGATCAGGTCGGGAAAATCGTTGAGCAGATGCTCGATCCGATTGTGCTCGGCGAGGCGTATGGCCTGGTCGAGGCTGCCTTGACGGGCGGCAGATGCGATCACGTCCCACAAGCCGATGCGTCGAGCTGCCAGCCGCTCCAGCCGCTTGTCGTAATCGAGGGACTGCAGATCTTCGCCCATCGCTGAGCCGAGCAGCCGCCAGAACTGGTTCGTCGGATGTGCATAATAGCGTTGCGCAGCAAGCGAAGCGTCACCCGGCAGGCTGCCGAGCACGAACAGTCGCGCGTCGGGCGCAGCAATCGGCGGCAAACCGGCTTTGACGCTCACCAAATTCCCCCTACAGCCCGGCCGTGCAGAACAGTGACCTCCGCGTCGCCCTTTTTTCGGGCAACTACAATTACGTCCGGGACGGTGCCAATCAGGCGTTGAACCGGCTCGTCGAATATCTTCTGCGCCAAGGGGTGAATGTCCGCGTTTATTCGCCGACGGTCGAGGAGCCCGCCTTCCCTCCGACCGGGGACCTGGTGGACGTTCCTGCGATCCCGATCCCAGGGCGCTCCGAGTATCGGCTGCCCATCGCGGTTCCGGCACGCGTCCGGCGCGATCTCGAGCAGTTCAACCCGAACGTCGTGCACGTCTCCAGTCCGGATATCGTCGGACATCGCGCGGTCAGTTGGGCCCGGCGGCACAAGATCGCGGCTGTGGCTTCGGTGCATACCCGCTTCGACACCTACTTGGCTTACTATCATTTACAGGCGCTGGAGCCGCTGGCGCGCGGGATCATGCGGCGCTTCTATCATCGTTGCGAAGTGGTCCTTGCGCCCGCCGAATCCACCGCAGCGATTCTTCGCGCGCAGCGAATGAATCGGGACATTGCCATCTGGGCGCGGGGCATCGACCGCGACCAGTTCAATCCGGAGCGGCGCGACATGCCGTGGCGTCGCGAGCTGGGGATCGCTGACGATGAGATGGTCATCGCGTTCCTCGGCCGCATCGTCATGGAAAAGGGTCTCGACGTCTTCGCCGAGGCCATCCATTCCTTCGCGACCTTCGGCCTCAAGCATCGCGTGCTGGTGATCGGCGAAGGCCCCGCGCGGCCATGGTTCGAAGAGGCGCTGCCTCAAGCCATTTTCCTCGGTCAGCAGACGCACAGCGAGCTCGCGCACGCCCTGGCGAGCGCCGATGTCCTCCTCAACCCTTCACTGACGGAGGCGTTCGGCAACGTCACGCTCGAGGCGATGGCGTGCGGACTGCCGGTCCTTGCCGCCGAAGCGACCGGCGCGACCAACCTCGTCCGATCGGGGATCACCGGGATGCTGGTCGACGGGACGGATCCGGACGAATTCGCCGAAGCGCTGGCCGCTTATGCACGCGATCCCGAGCTCCGCCGCCGGCACGGCCAGGCTGGCCTGGAGGTCGCACAGCGGATGGACTGGGACACGATCAATTCCCACGTGATCCGCGCCTACAAGCACGCCATCGTCAAGCGTCAGCGGCTGGCGCGGATCATGGGGCGATAAGTTACTTCAGCCGTTCGACCCTTTGCGCGAACTCGTCGATCAGGGCCGCGAGCTCGTGCGCCGTCTCTTCCGTGACGTCGCCGTGCTGCAGCCGGTTGCGGATCGCCATTCCGAGGTTGCGCATAGCGCGCCACACGGGTGATCCGCCTTCCGGATGGCGAGAGGGACTGAGCTGCTTGAGCCGGTCGATCAGGTCGTCCGCCTCTTGCCTATTCTCTTCGAGATGCGTCGTGCCCGCCTCGGTGATCTGGAACGGCTTGCGCGCGCCGTCGCCTACCGCTTCCTCAATGAATCCCATGTCCTGGAGCAGCGTGAGGGTCGGATAGACGATGCCCGGACTCGGCGCATATTCGCCGCCGGTCATTTCCTCGATTGCCCGGATCAGGTCGTAACCGTGACGCGGCTGTTCGGCGATCAGGCTCAAGAGTAGGAGCCTCAGTTCGCCGGATTCGAAGATACGCCGCGCCCTGCGCCCACGTCGGCCGCCCCAGCCCTCGGGCCCGTCGCCGATGTCGAAGTGAAATGGTCCCCAGCTGCCGTGCCAGCCACGACCGCCGCGCATGGCCATGATCGCTTCCGGAAGCGCAATTTCAATGTGGCCGCGCGATCCGCAGCCATGATGCCGATGGTTCATCGACTCGTCTCCTTTTGATGTAGCTAAGATATATCTTAGATGCATCTGGAGCAAGCCTGCGCGTGCATTTCGCGAGGCCGGCTCTATCTTGGACGGACGATGCCCGACCTATTTGCAGACCAAGAGTTGCCGACGAAGGCGCCGGAGGCCCCGGCCGCGAACGCGCCGCTCGCCGACAAGCTTCGGCCGCAATCTCTCGATGAGGTGGTTGGCCAGGAGCATTTGACCGGACCCGACGGCGCCATCGGGCGGATGGTCGCGGCGGGGCGGCTGTCGTCGATGATCCTGTGGGGCCCCCCTGGCACCGGGAAGACCACCATTGCTCGCCTGCTCGCCGGAGCGGTCGGCATGCGCTTCGTCGCAATTTCCGCCGTTTTCTCGGGCGTCGCCGATTTGAAGAAGGTCTTTGCCGAAGCGCGCACTGCCGCGCGCGCAGGCCAGCAGACCCTGCTCTTCGTCGACGAGATCCACCGTTTCAATCGCGCGCAGCAGGACGGCTTCCTACCCTATGTGGAAGACGGCACCGTCACGCTGGTCGGCGCGACGACCGAAAACCCGAGCTTCGAGCTCAATGCCGCACTCCTTTCCCGCTGCCAGGTCCTGATCCTACGTCGGCTCGACCATGAAGCGCTCGCCGAGCTCATTCGCCGCGCCGAAGCGATCGAGGATCGTTCACTTCCGGTGACTCAGGAAGCCCGGGACGCGCTGATCGCGAGCGCGGATGGCGACGGGCGCTTCCTGCTCAACCAGGTCGAGACATTATTCTCGGTCGAGATCGAGCAGCCGCTCGGGCCTGCCGAGCTATCCGACCTGCTGCACCGCCGCGTTCCCGTTTACGACAAGGATCGCGAGGGGCACTACAATCTGATTTCCGCGCTGCATAAGACGATCCGCGGCTCCGATCCTCAGGCAGCGCTCTATTATCTCGCGCGCATGCTCGTCGCCGGCGAAGAGCCGCTTTACGTCTTGCGCCGTCTCACCCGTGCAGCAGTCGAGGATATCGGCATGGCCGACCCCAACGCACTGCTGCAATGCCTCGCCGCGAAGGAGATGTACGACTTCCTCGGCTCTCCGGAAGGCGAGATCGGGATCGTGCAGGCGTGCCTCTATCTGGCAACCGCACCCAAATCGAACGCCGCATACATGGCGCAGAAGAGGGCTTGGCGCAGTGCAAGCGAAACCGGCTCGCTGATGCCGCCGAAGCACATCCTCAACGCGCCCACCAAGCTCATGAAGAGTGTGGGCTACGGCAAAGG
>JBKPJK010000369.1:0-8842 GCA_046730635.1 Pseudomonadota bacterium
GCTCGGCCTTTCGGAGGCATGCGACCGCCTTCGGCTCCAGCCAGCCCTGCGCGCCGTCTGGATCGAACTGGACGAGGACTGTGGCCATGAGATCGATGAGCTGCTTTCCCTCATCGCGCGCGACACGCTCAACGAGCGATACGGTTCGGTCGTCGCGATCGCGCCGGGCCTGATCGATCCGGCGATCGCAATCCTCGGCGACAGCCCAGTCCAGTTGTTGATCGAGCCGGACGAGGTTGAGCGCGCTGCAGCGTTCGCGCTTGCCACCAGCCAATTGGCGATCCCGCTTCGCGCCCACGACATTGCGTCGGATCAGAGCGCGGAACGGCTTCGGCAATTGAGTGACGAGGTTGGCCGGATCGCTACCACGTTGGCGCGGCTTTCCACTGGGCCAAGCATTCCTTCGGCGCCAATCACGAAGGCCGCCGACGGCCAGGCCGCGGCGGTGACCGCGGATACCGTTCGGTCGATCATACGGGCCCGCCGTCTCAGGGCTCGCTTCTTCCGCGAGGACCTGTTCGCGGATCCCGCCTGGGACATGCTTCTCGATCTCTTGCAGGCCGAGCTTTCCCACCTTCGAGTGCCCGTATCGAGCCTGTGCATTGCGGCGGCGGTCCCGGCGACGACGGCCCTGCGCTGGCTGAAAACCATGGTACAACAGGGCCTCTTCGTGCGCCGCGCCGATCCCCACGACGGGCGCCGCGTGTTCGTCGAGCTGGCGCCGGAGGCGAGCCGCGCTCTCCACAATTACTTCGCCGAAGTGGGTGCGATCCCCGGCATCTGACGCCCGACTTTTCATTTGCGCCGCGTCAGAGATATCTGACGTCCTGTCAAGTGCCGGCTACGACAAGTCTCACATTGTCGTAGGCCATATCGAACGCAATATTCGTTGCGTGATCACGCCGGACGACTCCCAGATCTATCGCGACCTGATGCGGCTGAGGCCGGAGGGATTGTCGCCGAACGCGTGGGCGGTGAAGGCCGGTGTCAGCCGAACGGTGTGGACCGACATGCGTAAGCACGGCAACCCATCGCGGCGGACGCTTGAAAAGCTTCTGTCCGCGGCAGGCTCGTCCTTGCTGGAGTTCGAGGCCCTGCGCGTCGGTCCGGCGCAGTCGGCGGACGCCAATCCGGCTGGCCGGTTCGGCGACCATCGAGCGATATGGAATCCGCGCGCACTTGCGCCACTTCCGCTGATCGCCTCCAGTCTCGGTGGGGAATGGGGCGATCCGGGCAGCAAGGTAGAGCTGACCGAAATTCGTCGGGGCGAACTCCTCGACCGCATGCATCGCCCGCCAAGCCTCGCCGGGGATGCCGAAGCCTTTGCAATGACGATCGTCGGCCGCGGCATGTGGCCGCGGTTCAGGACAGGCGCGCGCATCGCGGTGTCGCCACGATCGCCAGTGGGGATCGGCGATGACGTTCTCGTGCGGCTCCGCTCGCCTCCGGAGGCCGCCGGGGAACGGACGTTGATCATGCAGCTCGTCAACCGCACCGCGACGACGTTCGAACTTCGTCAGTTCAGCCCGGACAAGACGATCGAAGTGGCGACGGCCAATGTCGAGTCAATCTCCAAGATCGTCGGAGAGTTGATCTGAGTCTTTCGATGGTGGGCGGTGACGGGCTCGAACCGCCGACCCTCTCGGTGTAAACGAGATGCTCTACCAACTGAGCTAACCGCCCGCCTCGCGCCGCGTGCCACGGCCTATCGCCGAGAGCAAGGCTCCTAGAGGTTGCGAACCAGCTTCGAGGCGACGGCGATCCACGGCGGGTTGGCGACAACCTGCTGACGACCCCCAGCTTCGAGCGGCAGGATCTGGAGCTTCTCATCGTCGCGGTTGATGAGGCGACCGAACAGAAACCGGCCGGCCGGACGGGGGATGAGCACGTCGCGGTTGAGTGCCTGCCCGTAGGCATCGGGACCTAATGTGTCGCACCAGATCTCGTCGCCCGAGCGGTAATCGCCGATGCTCGCGGACACCACGATCCCGACTTTCCCGTCGTCCACCCGTGGAGCGACCACGATCGCAGCCCGCTTCGGAGCCGTCGCTCCGCGCGGTCCAAGAATCGCGGCGACGTTGATTTGCGCGGCCTCCCCGGCCTGGACCAGGTCCTGCGCGTCAACTCCGAGCGCTCTTGCAATCCGGTTTAGCCACCCGACGGAAACGGTCCGCGCGCCTGTTTCCAAGCGGCCGATGGTCTGCGGAGTGGTGGGCGGTTCGCAGTTTCGCGCGACATCGTCGAGCGTCATCCCGCGGGCGCGTCGAACCTCCCTAATGCGAGTGATCATGTGCCCTCGATATAACCAATAAGGTTTTCTGTCTGTCCTACACTTTCGCCGGTGTGGCAAGCAGGCTCGACTCGAACCCGGAGCCGGAATGAGACGCGACCCGCAACCCCGCTTACTGTGCGAACGCCCGGAGAGGGACGTAGCCCAAAGCGCCCACCCTCGAGCGAGACGATCCGTCACCGTCAACTTGGCGGAGTCCCCGCTGGGATGGCTGTTCTCGCGCGGGCTCGTGTCTCAGCGACAGTTCGATGCTGGGGAGCGACTTCGTTTCGACTGGGAGCGAGCCCAGCTGCCACCCCGGGTGACCATGGCATGGGATTCGGCGCCCGTCACGAAAGGCCGCGGCGGAAGCGGCGAAGGCGTTGATGCTACCGGTGCGCAAATCGACGCGAAGCGCCGATTTCACGAGGCGGTCAAGAGCGCCGGCCCGGGCCTCGCCGACATCCTCTGGCGCGTCGTCTGTGCCGGCGAGGGGATGCGCGATGCGGAGACGGCGCTCGGCTGGCCGGCGCGGGCGGGGAAGCTCGTCCTCACCTTCGCGCTCGACCGCGTCGCGGATTATTACCGGATTCGCTGAGCGTCAGTCCTTCCGACCGGTCCGACGATCGGCCGGCGCTTTCGGTTCCTTCTCGGTCGTTCCGGTATTGCCGCGGCCGAGCTCCCGGTTCCGGAGCGTCGGGTCGTGGAGGTTGTCGCGTGCTTCGTCCTTGCCGCTGTTGCTGCGCATGGCATGCTCTCCTAGTGGTTGGCGCATCAACGGGCGAGCACGGCGGGATGTCCGCCGCTCGCCGCTGAGGGAAAGGCGCTCGCCATGATTCTCTACGGATCCTCACTGTCGCCATATGTGCGCAAGGTGCTGGCATTCGCCGGCGAAAAGGGAATCGCGCTAGACCTCCAGCCGACGGGCTTTCCGAGTCCGAGCCCGGACTATCTTGAAGCAAGTCCGTTCCGGAAGATGCCCGCCTTGCGGGACGGCGATTATACGCTCGCGGATTCGAGCGCGATCATCCATTATCTCGAAGCCAAGCATCCTGATCCCGCGCTTATTCCGAGCGACCCGAAGCTGCGCGGGAAAACGATCTGGTTCGAGGAATTCGCGGATACGATCCTGGTCTCGTGCGGGGCCAAGATCTTCTTCAATTTGATCGTCGCGCCGCGCTTTCTGGGTCGCCCGGGCGACGAGGAGGCGGCGCGCCAAGCCGAACTCAACGACCTGCCGCCGATCCTCGATTATCTCGAGCGAACCGTCCCGGATGCAGGCGGCTATCTCGTCGGCGACGCGCTGACGCTTGCGGACCTGGCGGTCGCCGGACCCTTCGCGAACTTCCGGCACACCAAGACCAATGTGGATGTCGAGCGCTACCCGCGGACTGTCGCCTATGTCGATCGAATCCTCGCCCGGCCGAGCCTAGCCCCCTGGATCGAGCGGGAAGCCGAACTCCTGGCACAAAGGGCCGCATAAGGGCGCTTTATGGTTTCCACGCCGTCTTCGATTGGCGCGATCGAACGGTGAAAGATTAAGCGACGAATAGCTGCTTCGGGCCGGGGCTGCCGGGCGGCCGGGAGACATGTCATGAAAGTGACTGTAATCTGCGTGGGCTTAGCTGCGCTTATCGGCGGAACGGCGCTTGCCGCCCAGTCCATCTCCGTCGTCAGGCAGCCGGTGCGTGTGGAACGCGTGAGCTTCGCCGATCTCAACCTCGCGACCGTCGACGGTCGCCACGCATTGGAAGGTCGTATCGGCGCCGCGGCTCACGATGTCTGCGAGCGGGACGGCGAGCGAGCCGTCGAAGCGCTGGTGAGTGCGCATTCCTGCTACACGACTGCTGTTGCCAAGGCGCGGAGTCAGGCGAATGCGATCGGTGTCGGCAATCGCGACCTTGCCTTGAACGCCGCGGTCGTCAACGTTCGCGGTCAGTAAGAGAAAGCGCCGCGCTCCTCGGTGGAACGCGGCGCTTATCTGTTGAACGGAAGCGGCCCTTAGAAGGACCCGCCGCCGCCGGAGCCGCCCGACCCGCCGGTCGAGCCGCTATCGTCTTCGTTGGCTTCATCTTCGTCGAGAGCGCCGCGGCCCTGGTTGGCGTAATCGGAGCCGCCCGTTGCGCTCGACGAGGACGAGCCGGTCGAGCCGCTTTGCTGGATTTGGTCGTCCGATCCGCTGCCTTGCGAACCGATGAAGCCTTCGCCGGACGAACCCGACGAACTGCTTCCGGCGCCCGCGCTTCCCTGGCCTGTCGACTGCGTGCCTACGCCGGGGCCCTGGTCGCTGGTCAGCGTGTCGCTGTCACTGCTGGACTGGCTTTGGCCGCTCGAGCTTTGACCGCCGAAGTCGGCGCCCTGGCTCGACGTCGTTCCCGAGCCGGTATTGCTGTCGTTGCCGCCGATCGACTGTCCGCTGCTCTGGCCGCCGCTCTGGCCGCCGAAGCTGCCTTCGCTGCCCTGGTTGGTCATCGTCTGTTCGGACGATGAGCCGCCCGACTGCTGGTTCTGCTGGCCGGTTGGCTGCTGGCCGCTGCTGCTGCCCTGGGTTTCACCATATTGTTCGTCGTCGCGTTCTTCAGCCATTGCGAAAACTCCTCACAAGGCCCCCGCTTTGCTCTGCGCGTAAGAACATGCGTTCCCGCCAAACCGTTCCGACGCGTCAATGAGCGATGCGACGAACCGCTCGGCGCAATAAAAAAGGGCCGCCGGTCATCGACCGGCGGCCCTCTTGTTTGGCAGCGCTTGGACTTAGGCCTGCTCGCCTTCGCCCTCGGCATTGGCCTCGGCCGGAGTGGCTTCGGCAGGAGCCTCGGCCGTTGCGCCCGGTTCGGCGTTCGGGTCGTACTCTTCGGTGAACGCGGCAGTATCACGCTCGAACATCTGAGCCATGACGTCGACGCCCTGCGCCTGCAGGTCCGCCTCTTCCGGCGAACGCGCAACGTTGACCTTCACCGTCACCGACACCTCGGGGTGCAGAGCGACCTTCACCTCGTGCATGCCGATCGCCTTGATCGGACGATCGAGCACGACCTGGCTCTTGGTAACGTGGGCGCCCTCGGCGGCGAGCGCATCGACGATGTCGCGGGCGCTGACCGAGCCGTAGAGCTGGCCGGTGTTGGAAGCCTGACGGATCAGCTGGACGGCCTTGCCATCGACGCCCTTCGAAGCCTTCTCGGCTTCGCTACGACGGTTGGCATTGTCTTCCTCGATCTTCGCGCGGTTGGCTTCGAAGACCTTGCGGTTGGATTCGTTGGCGCGGAGCGCCTTCTTGCGCGGCAGCAGGTAGTTGCGGGCGAACCCGTCCTTGACCTTCACCACGTCGCCGATGGCGCCGAGCTTTTCGACGCGCTCAAGCAGGATCACTTCCATGGGTCGCTCTCCTTACTTCACGACATAGGGAAGCAGGCCGATGTGGCGCGCGCGCTTGATCGCACGAGCCAGCTCACGCTGCTTCTTGGAGGAGACGGCGGTGATGCGCGAGGGCACGATCTTGCCGCGCTCGGAGACGAAGCCCTGGAGGAGGCGGACGTCCTTGTAATCGATCTTCGGCGCATCCTTGCCCGAGAACGGGCACGACTTGCGACGGCGGAAAAATGCGCGGGCCATTATTCGACCTCCTCTTCACGAGGGCGGAAGCTCGGACGGTCGTCGCGATCGCCGCGTTCGGATCGGCGCTCGCGCTCCTTCTCGCCGCGGCGCATCATCGCGGACGGGCCGCTCTCGTGCTCGTCGACGCGGATGGTGAGGAAGCGAATGATGTCCTCGTTGATGTTCGACTGGCGTTCCAGCTCGGCGATCGCCGCGGCGGGCGCGTCGATGTCGAGCGCGACGTAGTGCGCCTTGCGATTCTTGGCGATGCGATAAGCCAGCGATCGCAGACCCCAGGTCTCGGTCTTGGCGATCTTCCCGCCGTTGTCGGTGATGATTTTGGTGGCGTTTTCCGCGAGCGCATCGACCTGGGCTTGGGCCAGATCCTGTCGCGCGAGGAAAACATGCTCGTAGAGCGGCATGTTTCACTTCTCTCTTTTGGCCGATCGCTGACTTGCCCCAGCGGCAAGCCCCTCCGGCTGTCGTTCAAAAAGTACAGGCGCAGCGGCAGGGCCGTGCGCCAGTGAGGGCCCTATAAGCGAAGCCGGCGGAGAAGTGAAGGGGAGGATTCAGGCGATGACCGAGGTGTCGCCGTCGCCGTCCAACCAATTGTAATATTCGCACGACTTGTCGATCGCGTCGCTCATCACGGCCACTTCCGGGTGACCCGACAGCAGGCCGCCGACCACTGCCCACGCCTGGTCGGGCGGAGCCATATCCTCGAAATCATCCTCGGAATCGTCCTGAAAGCCGCCCTGAAGGAGGAACGATCGGCGGTCCTCGATGTGCTGGAGCATGCCGCAAGAATCCGTCTCGACCTTCAGGAAGACGGAGTTGTTCGCCCGTCGGGATTGGCGATCGAGGAGCAGCGTGGCCCCGTCGGAATTCACCAGCCCGTCGTCGGATACCTCCGATGCCGCGGTTATCGTAAGCTGCGAGCCGGCAGGATCGACATGCCCTCGTCCATTCGGCGCTGCGGCCAATACCGCAGAGGACGTTAAAGCGAAAATCGCGCCGGCCTTCATCCAAGACGGCATGGCACCGCCCCCTCTGCTCTAAATACCGTCCCAGTCCTGCGGCCTCGCCGAAGCGGCGACCATCGGGCCTGTCACTAGTCGGCCCTCAGGAAATTCCTTGGGTTGGCTGCACCATCTCCCGCACCCTCGCGGCTGCTGCTAAGGGGGGCCATGGCCACACATCTCCGCTCTCTCGAGCCCAAGTCAGACCCGCTCGACGACATGAGTCTGCCGGGGTGGCTTTATTACGATGCGGAATTCTTCGAAGCCGAGAAGAAGGCGTTCCTCCGTGCGGCGCCTCAGGTCGTCTGCCACGTCAACGAGATCCCGCAGCCCGGCGATTGGCGGACGGTCGAATATTTGGGTGAAAGCGTCATCGTCATCCGCGGGGACGACGGCGAGGTCCGCGCCTTCTCCAACGTCTGCCGGCACCGCGGCTCCCGCATCGTGGACGGAGCGGCGGGCTGCGCGAAAGTGCTGACCTGCCCCTATCATGCCTGGAGCTATTCGCGGGACGGGCGGCTGGTCGGCGTTCCACACCGCAACGAATATCCGGGTCTGGAGACGCAAAAGCTCGGCCTGTTCCCGGTCGCTTTGGAAGCCTGGCGCGGATTCCTGTTTGTGGCTCTGGAACCGGGAGCCCCTTCGGTGGCGGAGATGATGGCGCCGTACGAGGATGAGGTTGCGCCCTATCGGTTCGAGGAACTCGAGGCGATCGGACGCGTGACGCTTCGCCCGCGCGATCTCAACTGGAAGACGATCGCGGACAATTATTCGGACGGCTTGCACATTCCCGTCGGGCACCCGGGCCTGACGCGGCTGTTCGGCAAGGGCTATCGGATCGAAGCCAGCGATCATGTCGACAAGATGGAAGGAGACCTCCTCGACAAGGAGTCGTCGAACCCGTCGGAACGGACCTACCAGCGCGTTCTTCCGCCGGTCCCGCACCTACCTGCGACGCATCAGCGCAAGTGGCTCTACTACAAGCTGTTCCCCAACGTCGCCTTCGACATCTACCCCGACCAGGTCGACTTCATGCAATTCCTGCCGGTGAGTGCGACGCAGACGGTGATTCGGGAAATCAGCTACGCGCTCCCCGACGAGAGGCGCGAGATGAATATCGCTCGACACCTCAACTGGCGGATCAATCGGAAGGTCAACGCCGAGGACACGGAGCTCATCACCCGCGTGCAGCTCGGGATGCAGTCGCCATCCTATGTGGCGGGGCCGCTGGGAACGAGCGAGGTGTGCCTGAGGAGCTTCTCACAGAAGCTGCGCCGGCTCATCCCCGAGGCGCGATTGGATTCGCCTCCGCCCCCCGGCTGGAGCCGTTTAGCCAACGTGAGATGAAGCGAACGGGAAGGCCTGCGACCGCAATTGCACCCGACCAGAGCAGGACTTCGGTTCCCGAACCGGCGAACATGGCGACGGAGTAAGGCACGCCGATCGCGACGATCGCCGTCCACTTCCCGCCGACCTTGAGCTTCAGCGCCGCGACGGCGCAGACGATATAGAGCACGAGAGCGAGGACGGTGGAAACGAGGGTGATGAAGACGTAGACGCTGACAAAGTTCTTCGACGTGCTCGCAAGCACGATCAGGGCCGCTCCCGCCGAGCAGACGATCAGCGAGCCTGCCGGAGCGCCAGCCTTGTTCGCGCGGGCGAACAGGCGCGGAAGATCGCCGGCCTCGCCCATCGTGCGCGCCGTCTCGGCCGCCATCAGAAGCAGCGAATTGGCGGTCCCGAAGGCGCTGACGGCTGCGATGACGGCGACCAGCATTCCGGCGGCGTTCCCGAGGAGCGGTGCGATCGCATCCGCGAAAGGCGATCCGCTCTTGGCCGCTACGGCGCTGGGGAGGAGCATCAGCGTCGCGACGGTCGCGAGAAGATACATGACCGCCGTAAACCCTGTCCCCAGGATGGTCGCCCGTGGAACGGTGGTCGTCGAATCGCGTGTGACCCGTGC
>JBKPJK010000370.1:0-3750 GCA_046730635.1 Pseudomonadota bacterium
GCCATGTTCTTGCGCTTGGCGGTGATCATGGCCAGTCCGCAGACAAAGCTCGACAGCAGGAGCGCCATCGTCTCGATCGCAACCAGGTTGCGGTCGAACAGCTGGTTGGTGGCCGGACCGCCGTCGGTCGCGTGGACCAGCGTCGCGTAGCTCGCGAACAGGGCCGAGAAGAGGACCATGTCCGAAAGGACGAACAGCCAGAAGCCGTAAGGAACGACGATGCTCTTGGACTCGGGCCCGCGATGGCCGAGGCCGGTATCCTCCGAGCCTCCGTGGGTCAGGCCGATGGCCGGCGTTTCGCTGATGGTGCTCACGTCGACTGACTTATGCTGTGGAGATGTTCCATGCGGATCCGGCGGCGCTCCCGCGCATTGGCACGGACTTCTTCGACGGGAATGATATGCTCATGCTCGTCGCGCCACGCGTACCAGACGAAGATCGCGAAGGCCCCGATAAGACCGAGGATCGCGAGCCACCAGATGTACCAGATGACGGCGAAGCCGCAGACCGAGGCGAAGAAGGCGACGATTACCCCGGTGGGCGTGTTGATGGGCATTTCGATCGGCTGATAATGGGGTTCGTCGATCAGCTTCTCTTCCTTGATCGCGGTCTGCTTGCGCGTCCAATAGGCCTCCTCGCCGTGGACGTCGGGAAGCACCGCGAAATTGTAGTGCGGCGGCGGCGAGAGGGTCAGCCACTCGAGCGTGCGTCCGTCCCAGGGGTCTCCCGTGATGTCGCGCCGCTGGTCGCGGGTCTTGATCGAATAAAGCAGCTGAACGACCGTCAGCACGATCCCGAGGCCGATGATCGCTGCGCCGACGAGCTCGACAGCAAGGAACGGCGCCCAGCTCGGATCGGGGATATGCTGCATCCTGCGCGTCGCGCCCCACAAGCCGAGCAGGTAACTCGGGATGAACGCGAGGTGGAATCCGATGAACCAGCACCAGAAGACGGCCTTGCCGAGCCGCTCGTCGAGGGTGAAGCCGAACGCCTTCGGAAACCAATAGGTGTAGCCGGCCATCAGCGCGAAGACGACGCCGCCGATGATGACCTGGTGGAAGTGGGCCACGAGGAACAGGCTGTTGTGGACCACGAAGTCCACGGGCGGGATCGCCAGCAGGACCCCCGTCAGGCCGCCGACCACGAAGGTCAGCATGAAGCCGATTAGATAGTAGACGGGCACGTTGAAGCGGACGCGCCCTCCGTACATCGTGAACAGCCAGTTGTAGATCTTCACGCCTGTCGGGATGCCGATAACCATGCTCGCGATGCCGAACACCGCGTTGATGTCGCCGCCTGCCCCCATTGTGAAGAAGTGGTGCAGCCAGACCATGTAGGAGATGATGCAGATGGCCAAGGTCGCGAAGACCATCGAGCGATAACCGAACAACGGCTTGCCGGAGAACGTCGCGGCCACTTCGGAATAGATTCCGAACGCTGGAAGAACCAGGATGTACACCTCGGGATGCCCCCACACCCAGATGAGGTTCATGTAGAGCATCGAATTGCCGCCGCCGTCGTTCGTGAAGAAATGGAAGCCGAGGTAGCGGTCGAGCATCAGCTGCGCCAAAGCCACGGTGAGCACCGGGAACGCCGCAAGCATGATCAGGTTGGACGCTAGGGCGGTCCAACAGAATACCGGCATCCTGAGATAGCTCATACCCGGCGCGCGCGTCTTGAGGATGGTCGTCACGAAATTGACGGCGGTGAGCACCGTCCCGACGCCGGATATCTGCAGGGCGACGAGATAATAGTCGACCCCAACGCCAGGCGAGAACTGACTCTCGCTCAAAGGCGGGAAGGCAAGCCAGCCGGTACGCGCGAACTCACCGAGGAAGAGGCTGAGATTGACCAGCAGTGCGCCGGAAGCGTTTAGCCAGAAGCTGACGTTGTTCATCGTCGGGAATGCGACGTCGCGCACGCCCAGCTGCAGCGGTACCACGAAGTTCATGAAGCCGATGACGAACGGCATCGCCACGAAGAAGATCATGATCGTGCCGTGAGCGGTGAAGATCTGGTTGTAATGCTCAGGCGTCAGATAGCCCTGCGAGGGGCCGATCGCGATCGCCTGTTGGGCTCGCATCATGATGCCGTCGGCAAAGCCGCGGACCAGCATCACGAGCGCAAGCACGATGTACATGACGCCGATGCGCTTGTGGTCGGTCGAGGTGATGTACTCGTTCCACAGATATGGCCACCACTTGTTCTTGCTGATCCACACGGCGAGCCCACCGATCACCAGCAACACCACGAGCGAGGTGATCAGCGGGATCGGTTGATCGAAGGGGATCGCCGCCAGGGTCAGTCTACCGAACATTCTCTAAACCCCCGCCGGCGGCGCCGGTTCGTTGTGCTGGGGAGCGGGCACCGGATTCGGCGGCGCGCGGTTTGCAACGATCGCGTCGAACAGGCCCGGCGCAACCGCTCCGTACGTCATCGGCTTGACATAGCTGCTGGGCTTCGAGAGCTCGGAATAGCCGCGACCGTCGAGCGCGAGCCCCTGCCCGCGCGCGCCCTGCGCCCACGTCGCGAACTGATCGGGCGGCAAGGACTGGACCTTGAACTGCATGCCGGGGAAGCCGTCGCCGCTGAAATGCGAGGACAGGCCCTCGAACGTGCCTTGGCGGTTCGCTTGAAGGTTCAGGCGCGTGGTCATTCGCGGCATGGTGTAGATCATGGTGCCCATTTGCGGGACGAAGAAGGCGTTCCACACCGTCGCCGATGTCAGACGGAAGCTGACCGGAGTGCCCGCGGGAACGACGAGCTGGTTGACGGTGGCGATACCCTGGTCCGGATAGATGAAGAGCCACTTCCAATCGAGCGAGACCACTTCGACCTTCAACGGCGGCCTAGCGGACTTCAAGGCGTGGCTGGGCTCCAGCTCGTGGCTGCCGATCCACGTGATGCCCCCCAGCAGCATGATCGTGAGGGCGGGAATCGCCCAGACCACCATCTCGATCGCCCCGGAATATTCCCAGTCCGGGAGGTAGGTGGCCTTGCTGTTCCCGCGCCGGAACCACCACGCAAAGGCGACGGTGGCGATCATCGTCGGGATGATGATCGCCAGCATGATGGCAGTGGAGTTGATGAGGATCGTCTTTTCGGCCGCGCCCACGGGACCGACAGGGTCGAGTATTCCGCGGTTGCAACCGGTAAGCGAAAGCGCCGCCAGCGCACCTGTTGCGCTTAAGCAGCTTCGAGAACGGCTTCGCACGCGGCTCAATTCTGGAAAGCCCCCGCTACAGATGCCTCCAACAAGCGCCGAGCATGGGAGCCAGCGCGCTAGCTCTCAAAACTCGACGCTAAGGTCCGGCTCCTACGCCTAGTGCCGGTTCAAGGCTAGCGCCGAAATGCGCCGCAAGCGCGCCCGGTCGAACTTCCCTGTGGCGCTGGCTGAGATATCCTCTCGGTCAAGTCTCGAGGAGTGAGCGTATGAGCTGGTTCATCGGCCGCACTGAAGCCTTGTCCAATCCCGACGGAGCAAGACGGAAAGCGCTGGAGCGGCTGCGGTCGCTGGTGGAGCTCGACGATCCGGAAAGCCTGGTGGTGCCGATTCTGCTCGATGCGATTCTCATGGCGGAAAGCTACCGAGGCGCGCGGCACCAGGTGAGCTTCCTGCCTGAGTTGACGCGCGACGTGGATGCGCTCCTCCGGGAACTGACGATCATCGACAAGACCAACGAGTGGGCCAACGGCTGAGGCGCCCCTAGGCGAGATCGCTCTCGCCCTCTTCACCGTCGTCGTTGTCGA
>JBKPJK010000371.1:0-3595 GCA_046730635.1 Pseudomonadota bacterium
CGTTGTGGCCGAGGTCGCGGACGATCGTCTCGATGTCCATTGCGATAATCGGTTCGTCCTCGATGATCAGCACGTCCGCCAGAGTCTGCCGCTCGATTTCCTCGAGCGCCTCGGCGACGAGATTGTCGACGTCCTGCGGGCTCGCGCCGATCAGGTAAGCCGTGTCGTCGGACGAAAATCCTTCGAGCGACGTGAGCAGCAGGGCCTGGCGCGAGAGCGGGGTGATCCGGGAAAGCCGCGCATGGGCAATGCCCTCGGCGCCCGTCGGACTCTGCGACGGCTCCTCGCCCTCTTCGATATTGGCCGTCGACCAGATCGCGTGGAAGGTCTTGTAGAGCCCGAGTCGCGGATCGACGTCGCGCGGAAATTCGTCGGGCTTGGCGACGATCGCCTCGAGCGTTGCGCGGACGAATGCGTCGCCGTGCGCCTGGCTGCCGGTCAACGCGCGCGCATAGCGGCGGAGGAATGGCAGGTGGGGGGCGAGTTCCTGGCCAAGGGACATAAAAGGTGGCTCTCCGTCGAACTGTAGAAGTTGCGCCGTCAATGACGACGGCAGTCTTTTGTTGCAACCCTGGAAGGATTCGTGCGCTTGCGCGTCGATTGCCGCCCCCACGGATGCGATTGCCACTGGAACAAAGGAGCGGCCATTTGGTTTCCCCGCCTGAGCCGGGCAATCTCCTAGAGCTGTACCAACTCGGGCAATGCTCGGCTCAAAGTATATTCAGTGAGTAGCCGCAGGCGTTACAGCACGTTGCACGCCGCAAAGAGAATTGTATGAGGCGCGCTGAACCCGCGCGAGGGGGGGACGAGAGGTTGAGTGCGAAGAAGCGGAGCGAGTCGGACCAAGAGGTGCAGAACAAGCGCGCCAAAGTGCCTTCCGCCGACAAAAGTGTTCGCAGGCAGCGTTCGACCGACCTCGGGCGCGCGCTTCGGACGATCTACGACGATACGCTGCGCGAATCCGTTCCCGACGACTTTCTCGACCTCATCGGCAAGCTCAGCTGAGGACGGGAAGCTGAATCTGGCGACGGAATGAGCTTCGCCGACCGATTCGGGCGGCTTACCACGGCCGCGAAGCTGCTTTTGATTCTCACGGCGATCCTTCTTCCTATCGGGATCGCTCTTGCCTGGCTCGGGGACGCCGGCATCCGTCAGGCCAACAAAGCACTCGACGGACGCAACCAGGATCAATCCTTCGCTGCAGCGAAATCGGTCGAAAGCCTGATTGCCCGCAACGCTCTGGCTCTGCGCGTCGCTTCCGCCGGCGGGCTTCAGGCCGGCGGTGCTGCCGCTTGCGACAAGACGGCGAGTGCTCTCACGACCGCCCCGGCCATCGCCCAAAAGTTCTCCCTGCGTAAGCCGGACGGGACTTTGATCTGCACATATGGCGCATTCGTCCCGAAATATGCGACACCCATCGTTGCTCCGGGCGACGTGCGGGTTTGGATCGATCCCGACGGTCAGGGTGTAGCCATTCGCGTCGGGGTCGAAGGAGGAATGGCAACGGCGAGCATTTCCAAGGCGGAAATGCGAGCTGCTGCCATCGACGCTCCTGGAACCATCCAGTCGTTCATCCTGCGCGATGGCGACCGGGATCTCACGGTCGTACCGGCGCCGGCCGATCCGCACCCGGACCTCACCCTGAACACCTGGCCGGTTGGCCAGGGCACCATTCGCGCGGACGTCGGCACGGCGCATGATCGGATCACGACCGGCGACCGCTTGATGCTCCTCCTGCCGCTTCTGATGTGGGTCGCCGCGGCGCTGGTGACCTGGCTTCTGGTCAGCCGACTCTTGATCCGGCCGCTCAAGCGCTTGGAAAGCGCGGTCCGCGATTATCACCCAGGCCAGGCAGCGATCGAGCTTCCGGACAAGCTCGGACCATCCACCGAGATCCAGCAGCTTCGGGATGCCTTCGAGCGCGCCGTCTCCCGAGTCGACGAATCGGAACGTCAGATGAGCAGCGCGCTGGACGGTCAGCGGCGCCTCGTTCGCGAGGTCCATCACCGCGTGAAGAACAATCTGCAGGTCGTCGCTTCGCTACTCAACATTCACGGTCGAAGCGCGGAAAGCGGAGAAGCCCGTGCCGCCTATGCCGGTATCGGCCGCCGCGTAGGCGCGCTGTCGATCGTCCACCGCAACCACTTCGCGGAGATGGAAGAGAATCGCGGGATCGCCGTTCGGCCTTTGATATCCGAACTCGCCGCGGAACTTCGCGCAGGCGCGCCGGACTCGGCACGCGGGCTGGCGATCGACCTCGATCTCGACACCGTCAATACGACGCAGGACGCGGCGGTCGCCGTGGCTTTCCTGATCACCGAGATCGTCGAATATTCGATGCTCAATTGCCCGACCGATCCGGTAGAAATCGCGCTTCGCCGGACCGGAGACTTGAGCGCTCGGCTGACGCTCGCGAGCCCCGTTCTCGTGCCGGACGACGACGCAAAACCGGAGAAAGCGCAGTTCGAGCGGATCATCGGTGGATTAGCCAAGCAGCTGCGCTCTTCACTCGACCGGAAGCTCGGCCGCTACAGCGTTGATTTTCCTGTATTTCCACCGCTTTAGGCGGCCGCCAACGATCGTTACGGCTGTGGCCAAAAATCTTTCACGGAGCCGGAACTGAACGCGAAGACCCCGCGTTATGCAGTTCGGATAGTGACCTTTTGCCCCCCCGCTCTCGCTATCCGCTTAAATGGGCCCGGAACCGCCAACCCTCCCCCCCCCCGGTGGCGATTCCGGGCCCTCTTCTGTCTGGGGCACAGCAACCACATCGGAAGTTGATCGCGCCGCACGCCGCGCCGCACGCCAGTGCGTGATGCGGATCGCGAGGATGGCGAGCTCGTAGAGGCTGTACAGCGGAACGAGCAGCAGAAGCATCGAGACCACATCGGGGGGCGTCAGCACGGCCGATACGGCCGCCGAGGCGACGATCGCGTAGCGCCGGGACTTGGCGAGCTGTTCGCGCGTGACGATCCCCGCGCGCTCCAGGATCATCAGCAGGATCGGGAGCAGGAAGGCCGCGCCGAAGCCGAACAGGAAACGCGTGCAGAAATTCAGATAATTGCCGACGCCCGGGAGAGCCTCCTGGCTGACCCCGCCGACGTTGCCCTGAAAGCTGAGCAGGAAATGCAGCGCCCAGGGCATCGCCACGAAATAGGCGAAGCAAGCACCCGCAGCGAAGAAGAAGGGTGTGAGGACGAGGAACGGCAGGAAGGCGTTCTTTTCCTTCGCGTAGAGGCCGGGCGCAATGAACCGCCACAGCTGGATCGCGAGCATCGGGAAGCTCAGCATGAAGGCCGCCCACAAGGCGACCTTCACCTGCGTGAAGAAAGCTTCGAAAATATCGGTGTAGATGAGCTTGCCCTGCCCCGCCCGCAGCAAAGGCTGGACCAGGACGGCGAAGATGTCCTTGGCGAAGGCGAAGCACAGGAAGAAAGTGACGACGAGCGTCGCGAGGCACCATAAAAGCCGGCGCCTCAGCTCAATCAGGTGATCGAGCAGCGGCTGCTTGGTGTCGTCAATGTCCTTCACGGCAGCGGGCGCTTCTCTGGCGGCAGCTCATCGCCCGCCTGGCTCTCGTCGAACGGCAGCGTCG
>JBKPJK010000372.1:0-1402 GCA_046730635.1 Pseudomonadota bacterium
TCGGGGCACAGCTATTCCGCCAAGATTACAACAGCTTCAATACGATCGATAACAACCGTGAATCGCTCTATCGCCAGCTGAGTACCGGTGGCGGCCTGCGCATGGGCTTCCCGTTGAGCGAATATTGGACCTTCGGAAGCCGCTACACGCTGACGCAGGACAAGGTCACGCTCGATAGCTCGTACCTAACAGATCCCGATGGCTCAGGTCCGCTGCCGGCCGAGTGCGATCCCAACAAGGTGGGCCGCTACATTTGCGACGAGCTCGGGAAGCATCTCACGTCCTTGATCGGAGCTACGACCCTCTACGACGACACCGACGGCATCCGGCCGACGCGTGGTCAGCGCCTTACGTTCTCGGAGGACTTCGCCGGTCTCGGCGGCGACGTGCGCTATCTGCGCACTCGCGCCGATGCCACGAAATATCATGGCTTCGGTGGCGGGTGGATTTTCTCGATGCACGCCGAGGGTGGGTACATCAAGGCGCTCGAATCCAATCCGCATGCGGGCGATGACGCAGTCAGGATCACCGATCGTTTCTTCGGACCCGATTTGCGTGGCTTCGACATCCGCGGCATCGGTCCGCGGGTCGTTCGTCTCAACTATGATACCAATGGCCAGGTCATCGAGAGCGGCAGCGCGGCCAACAAGCGGATCGATCCGCTTGGCGGCAAGGCCTATTATATGGGCAGGCTGGAGCTCGAATTCCCGACGAGCGCGTCGCTGCGCAGCCTCGGGCTTCGCCCCTCGGCCTTCATCGACATCGGTTCGCTATTCAGCCTGACCAAGCCGATCCTCAACGACATTCTGAAATTCTGCACCGGGACTGCTACTGCACCCTTGCCGCAGCAGCAGATCAACGCTGGCTCGTCGAACACGAGCTGTACCCAGTTCAACGTCAATGGTGTGACCGGCTACGCCGACAGTGCCACCCAGTCTTTCCCGGGTTTCAAGGAATTCTATTTCGGAGACTCGCCGAAGCCGCGCCTGTCGATCGGTATCGGCGTGAACTGGACGTCGCCATTCGGCCCGTTGCGTATCGATCTCGCCAAGGCGATCCTGAAACAAAAGGGTGATGAAACCAAACTCTTCAGCTTCAACGTAGGAACTGCATTCTAATGAAGACTCTTCTGATTTCCGCCGCAGTTGCGGCTTCGATCCTTCCGACCGCTGCTGCCGCGCAAGCCATTCCCGGCGCCGTCATTGCCGTCGTCGACCTCGAGAAGGTGACCAGCCAGTGCAATGCGTGCAAGACTGCCGGCGCCGCGCTCCGCAGCCAGGCGGCGGCTCTGCAGAGCCGGCAGCAGGCACTGGTCGCTCCGCTGCAGACCGAGCAGAAGGCGATCCAGGCAGCAATCGACGCTTTGCCGCAAGGCAAGGAGCCGGACGCTGCGCTCAAGCAG
>JBKPJK010000373.1:0-2780 GCA_046730635.1 Pseudomonadota bacterium
CCCCGTACCAACGCTGAGGCGGACGGCGAGCTGCTCGACCGGGTGGCGACACCGGACGATCCGGGGCGCAAGCTTTTAGCCGATGCCGCCGCCGCGATGCGCCTGTCCGCCCGCGGCTTTCACCGGGTCCTCCGCGTGTCGCGCACCATCGCCGATCTTGCGGGGGCGGAGCAGGTCGGACGAATCCACGTCGCGGAAGCGCTGAGCTACCGCCGACAGGCTCCGCGAAATTAATCCGAGTCCTGCTTGTGTAGCACCGCGTTGACGACTTGCCGCGCCGTGTCCTTGATCACGTGACCGGCGTCGTCGTCCTTGGCCATGGACATCATGAAGCTTCTTGCTTCCTTGAAGCTGATGTGGGGCGGCAAAGGCGCGATCTCGGGGTCGGTCTTCACTTCGAGCACCACCGGACGGTCGGCAGCCAGGGCCTCGTCCCAGGCGCCGGCGAGGTCGTCCGGCCTGTCGACGTAGATGCCCTTGAGTCCGATCAGTTCGGCGAACTGAGAATAGCGGACGTCCGGGATATCCTGGCTCGCGTCGTAGCGCGGATTGCCGTTCATGACCCGCTGCTCCCAGGTGACCTCGTTCAGATCCTCATTGTTGAAGACGCATGTGACGAGCCGCTTGTCCGGCCAGCGATCGGCATATTTCGCGATGGTGATGAGCTCGGCCATGTTGTTCATCTGCATCGCGCCGTCCCCGACCAGCGCGACCACGGGCCGATCGGGGTGCGCGAACTTCGCACCGATCGCATAAGGGACGGCCGCCCCCATCGATGCCAGTCCACCGGAGAGCGAGGACATCTGACCGCGCTTGACGCGATAGTCGCGCGCGTACCAGTTGGCGCACGAGCCGCTGTCGCTGGTCACGATTGCGTTCTCCGGCAGGCGAGGCGACATCTCCCACACGACGCGCTGCGGATTCACGGGATGGGCCCTGGTCTTCGCCCGCGCTTCGAGCGTCTTCCACCAGTCGTCGAGCCAGCCATGGATGCGACGGAGCCAGGCGTGATCGGTCTTCCGTTCCAGCATCGGGAGAAGAAGCGCCAGAGTTTCCGCCGCGCTTCCGTGCAGGTTCACCTCGCACGGGTAGCGCAGCGACAGCATTGCCGGATCGATATCGATCTGGATCGCCCGCACGGCGCCGTTCTTCGGGAGGAATTCGGACCAAGGAAAGCCCGTGCCGACCATCAGCAGCGTGTCGCACTCGTTCATGAGGTCCGAGCTGGGGCGCGTGCCGAGCAGGCCGATCGCGCCGGTGACGAACGGCAGATCGTCCGGAAGGACCGACTTGCCGAGAAGCGCCTTCGCGACGCCGGCGCCGAGCACTTCGGCAACCGCGATGACCTCGTCGGCTGCATGGACCGCACCGGCGCCGACGAGGATCGCGACCTTCTCACCGGCGTTGAGCACATCCGCCGCTCTTCGAAGGTCGGCCTCGGCCGGAACGATCACCGGCCGCGAGTAGCCCGCTCCGGATCGCGTGAAGCCGTGAGCCCGCTTTGGAGCCGCGAACGGCTCCTCCTGAAGGTCCTTTGGCAGGATAACGACGGCTGGACCACGCCTTGCCAAAGCGAGCCGGATCGCCCGGTCGATCACATGCGGAAGCTGCGCGGGATGCGACACCTCCTGAACATATTCGGCAACATCGGCGAACATGCGGTCGAGGTTGAGTTCCTGTTGGTAGCTGCCGCCGCGCACCGTCGTCTCTGCCTGCCCACAGATCGCGAGCACCGGCATGTGGTCGAGCTTCGCGTCGTAGAGCCCGGTGATGAGGTGTGTCGCGCCCGGTCCGCCGGTCGCAAGGCAGACACCCAGCCCGCCGGAGAATTTGGCGTCCGCGACCGCCATGAACGCGGCCATCTCCTCGTGTCGCGGCTGAATGAAGTCGATGGTCCCGTCGCGCTGGAGGGCGCCGATCACTCCATTGATGCCGTCGCCCGAGTAGCCGAAGATCCGCTTGACGCCCCAGTCCTTCAAGCGATCGACGAAGAAATCGGCTGTCTTCATGGCGGCTTCCGCTCTTCAGTGGGAAACCGAGACAACGCGGGCAGCGGGGCAATGCTCCGTGAACTGTTTGCAAGCTCCGAATGGCGCCGCTAGCTAGGCCCGGCTGCGGGCCCCTGTGGCGGAATGGTAGACGCGCTCGACTCAAAATCGAGTTCCTTCACCGGAGTGTCCGTTCGAGTCGGACCAGGGGCACCAATGCCGGGAAGGCAAAGTACCCAACGGTAAGAGTGAAGAAGCCACGAGAGGTCTGAAAACGGCGGATCCGCTGGGGAACGTTGATCACGCACAGAGCGCAGCTAAAGCCTTCGAGGGGAAATGCCGACCCCGTTTCCTAACCATCGTTAGAACGAACGATTGGAGCGGACATGCTCGTCAGCCACCTGACCGCGGAACACTACAATTGGGGCGATGGGGACAGCGTCGGAATTCGCGCCTTCGGCGCCAGGAAATCACGGTCGGGCTGACTTACGCGATTGGCGTGGATGAGGAAACGAGGGATTCGTCGATGAAAATCGCGGGTTCTTGCCATGGGTGCGCCGACCGAAGGGACTGAAGGACTCGCTCGAGAAGATCCGCGTTCCTGGGAATGACGAACTCAAGCCTCACCGTCGGCACTCGCTCGATCCGTCCCACTTCGCCGACCGTCGGCCTGGCGCCGGCCTTCGGTTCGAATTGCTCGGTGCCCGCGGCGCTCCACCACGCCGATTTATCATATGGGCCATAGGTCAGCGGCGCCTCAGCGAGAACCGCTTCGAGGACACGGTCGAGATG
>JBKPJK010000374.1:0-3575 GCA_046730635.1 Pseudomonadota bacterium
GAGGAACAGCTTGGGATCGCAGCTCCTGAGCTGGACTCCAAGCTGGTCGACATAGGCCTCGCGGCCGCCGAAGCTGGTGGGCAGGGGAAGCGGCACCGGCCAGGCGCCAGCATAGACCGCGCCGAAGAAGCAGGCCGCGAACTCAGGCCCCGTTTCCGCGACCATGGCGATGCGGTCGCCCGCTTCGATGCCGAGGGCGATGAACCGCTGCGCGTTGGTCAGGGCGTCGGCGCGCAATTCCGCATAGCCGTAGCTTTGCGTCAGCGACCCGCGCGCGTCGTGGAAGTTGAGGCCGCGACGTCCCTGCGCCGCGTAATCGAGCGCTTCGTCCACGGTCCCGAAATCGGCAAGCCGGCGAGGCTGCTTATCGAGAGTCGGAGTCGCGCCCGGTGGGGCAAGATCGGTTTTCACTGAGGCGTTGCGCTCGAGCACGCCGTCCCTTCCCTGAACGTTTCCGGTCGTCTTCGGCCCGCTGAGCGCGCCCGCTTTCCCCTTGGGTTCCGACTATGGCACAAAAAGGGCCGTATGAAACCGTCAAGAAGGCGAACTGCCTTGCCGCCGCTCGATGAGGCCAGGCTGAACGAGCTCGCTTTGCGCTACGTCGGACGCTTCGCCACGACGCGCGCTAAGCTGCGATCCTACCTTCTGCGCAAGCTTCGGGAGAGAGGTTGGGACGGCGAACGCGAGCCCGACATCAGTGCCATCGCCGAGCAGTTCGCCGAGCGCGGATACATCGACGATTCATCCTATGCGCTGGCGAAGTCGCAGTCGCTCACCGGCCGTGGCTACGGGACGAAGCGCGTTCTCGAGAAGCTCCGCGCGGCCGGAATTGAGGAAGACGACGGTCTCGCTGCCCGGGAGCATGCGGAGGATGAGGCGATCGCGGCGGCGGTCCGTTTTGCGCAGCGGCGACGCATTGGGCCTTTCGCGAAAAGCGACCCGAAGGACTCCAAGGAAAGGGACAAAGCGATCGCTGCGATGATTCGCGCGGGGCATAGCTTTGAGATCGCGCGGGCATTGATTGCGCTTCCAACAGGCCAAGACCTTAACATTGAGCAAATAATTCGACTCGTCGAAGCGTAAAGTCGGTTTGCCGACATTACGGGCGGATGCTAATAGGGTGCGTGGCGCACGTATCCGCAAAGCTGGCTGAACCAACCCCCCAACCCGTGATGGAAACCGACGATTCTTCCGCAGCGCCGGAGCTGCCTGCGGTCAGCGGCCGGGTGAAGTGGTTCGACGCGACCCGCGGATTCGGCTTCCTCGTGTGCGACGGCCTTGATGGCGACGTTCTGTTGCACTTCAGCGTCCTTCGCGAGCACGGCCGGCGGAGCGTGCCGGAGGGTGCGATCATCGAGGTCATCCCGGTCAAGCAGGAGCGGGGTCTCCAGGCCAAGCGGGTTATCTCGATCGACCTCAGCGCGGCCTTGCCGCAAGTTCCTCGCTCGTCCATGTCCTCGGTCGACCGCGCGGACCGCAAGGCGCTTTCCGAGGCGGCCGGCGAATTCGAGCCTGTGGAGGTCAAGTGGTTCAACCGGGTGCGTGGTTATGGCTTCGTGAAACGGCCGGACGACTCGGGCGGAGAGGACGTGTTCGTGCACATGGAGACGGTGCGGCACGCGCATCTCGGCGACCTTCAGCCGGGGCAGCTGCTCGAAGCGCGGATTGCCCCGAGCGGAAAGGGACTGACCGCCGTCGAGCTACGCCTGTCCGGAGTCGCGGACGTGGTGCACGACTAGCAACAGCCGCTGCGGTCATACTGGTCGCCTGCAGTCCGCAAGCGCCCGCGCAGAACGCATCCGTGGATGAGCGTGCGCAGAAGGGACTTCAGGAAATCCCGCTGACGATCACATCCGGAAAGACTGTGCATCGTTTCACCGTCGAAGTCGCGGCCTCGCCGGAAGAGCAGGAGCGGGGGCTGATGTTCCGCCGCTCGATCGCCCCGGACCACGGCATGCTCTTTCCTTACAACCCGCCGCAGGAAGTCGGGTTCTGGATGAAGAATACCTGGATTCCGCTCGACATCGTCTTCATCAGACCGGACGGAACGATCGTCCGCATCACGCACGCGAAGGCGATGGACCTGACCCCGCTGCCGTCCGGCGCGCCGGTCTCCGGAGTCCTGGAGATCGCTGCCGGCCGGGCCGCGCAGCTGGGCATCAAGGAAGGCGATATCGCGCACTGGTAGTTCCGCTCCCTTGCGGGGCAGGGAGGATTGCGGCACAGGCACGCACCCATGGGTTTCTGGTCAAGAACATTCACCTGGTGGAACGGAGCGACGTGGGGCACGGCGCTGTGGACCCGGCGTTTCGGCAACGAGGTCGGACGGGACGACGACGGCAACCTCTATTACCAGGACAAGAAAAATCCGGCCCGACGCTGGGTCATCTACCACGGCGACAATGATGGTAGTCGAGTGCCGCCGGGCTGGCAGGCTTGGCTGAAGGGTACGATCGACGAGCTGCCGGACAAGGCGCTTCCGCCGGTGCGCAAGTTCCAGGCTAAACCGACCGCCAACCTGACCGGGACGATGCAGGCGTTCCGCCCGGACGGCGCTTTGGGATCGGGCAAGCTGAGGCCGGCGTCGACCGGGGACTACGAGCCCTGGATTCCAGAATAAGCGTGAAGACAGTCATCGCCGCACCGTTGCTGCTTGCCGTTGCGCTCGCCGCCTGCGGGCGCGGGAAGGAGCAGCAGAATGCCTCCGCCCCGGTTGCCCGCGTTCCGGCGACCGCCGCCGGGCAAGGTGGCGTGACGCCGATGGCCCAGCGCGTTGCGGTCCTGGGCATTCTCAACAAGCGCAATGGAATCGTGAAGACGCTCGCGCTTCACCCGGGCCAGTCGGCGCGGTGGAAGGATCTTCTCGTGCGCCTGCGCGCCTGCGAGACCACGGCCCCCTGGGAGCAGGAGAAGCTTACCGGTGCGTTCGTGCAGGTCGACGTTCAAAAGCCGGACAAGAGCTGGAACCGGGTCTTCTCGGGCTGGCTCTACAAGGAATCGCCTTCGCTTAATGTGGTCGAGCACCCGGTCTACGACGTTTGGCCCAAGAGCTGCGAGATGACGTACCCAGCAGGCCCGGCCGCGCCGGTGGCGCCCGCCAGCTCGAGCAACCGGTCCAGTGCGCCGAAGTCTGCGGGCCCCTCCGGAACGGCGGCCGCTCCCTCAGCGCCCTCGTCTCCGGCTCCCGAACCCGCCGCCCCCGTAACGCCGGCGCCGAGCGCCGTCGCCAATAACGCGACGTAAGTATCGCGAGTGACGCTCACCGCGCCAAGCGACGCGAGGTGCTCCGTCATGAACTGGCAGTCGAGAAGCGTGAAGTTGCCAGCCTTGAGGCGCGCGACCAGCCAGGCGAGGGCGACTTTCGAAGCGTCCGTCATGCGACTGAACATGCTTTCGCCGAAGAACGCGCGGCCGAGCTTCACCCCGTAGAGGCCGCCCACGAGATCCTCGCCTCGCCAGACTTCGATCGAGTGGGCGTTGCCCGAACCGTGCAGAGCAATCATCGCCCGCTCCAGCTCGGCATTGATCCAAGTCTCGTCCCGATCCGCACAGGCGGCGATCACTCGCGCAAATGC
>JBKPJK010000375.1:0-6644 GCA_046730635.1 Pseudomonadota bacterium
CGGATGATGTGAATGCGGGCCTGCGCTTCGCCGAGCAGACGCTCGCGGTGTTGCTGCCTGTCCTATCGATCTTCACCTTGCTGATGATTGCCGCGGCCTGGCCGATCACTTGGGGACTTTCGGGCGGGTTCAAGAATCCGACGCACGAGCAGTTCGCGTTTGCGGTCATGCTATCGCGGATCACGATCCCGTACCTGATGCTGATCAGCCTCGCGTCGCTCCTCGGCGGGATCCTCAATTCGCTGCACAAATTCTGGGTCAATGCCGCGGCGCCGATCCTTCTCAACATCTCGATGATCGCCGCCTTGTGGTTCTTCCATGGGCACGGTCCAGAAGGTGCCTATGAAACGGCTCGGGCTCAGGCGATTTCGGTCACCGTCGGCGGAGTCCTTCAGCTCGCATGGCTGATGTTGGCCTGCAAACAGGCGGGGGTAAGCCTGGCCATCAAGCGCCCGCGCATCAACGACGACCTTAGGGAGCTGCTGAAGCTCATCCTCCCGGCCGCGCTGGGCGCCGGGGCGGTCCAGGTCAATCTGGCGGTGTCTACGGCCCTTGCCGGCGGACTGCTCGATCCGGGATCCATTTCCTACATTTACTACGCCGATCGCCTGAACCAGCTGCCGCTCGGCCTGATCGGCATCGGCCTGGGGACCATCCTGTTGCCGACGGTTTCACGCCAGCTCAGTCAGAAGCGCGATGCCGAGGCGATGGATACGCAGAACCGGGGGGTCGAGCTCGCGCTGTTCCTGACACTTCCGGCAACTGTTGCCTTCGTTTTCGCCTCCGAGCCGATCATTCGCGGCCTTTTCCAGCACGGTCATTTCACCGCGATCGACAGCGCGCGCTGCAGCTGGGCACTATCGGCCTTCTCACTGGGCCTTCCGTCCTACGTGCTCGTGAAGGTGCTGACGCCCGGCTATTATGCCCGGCACGATACAAAGACACCCGTCCGTTACGCCGTGCAATCGGTCGGCGTTAACCTGGTCGGCAACCTCACCCTCATTCCGCTTCTGGGCCGCTACGGATACGGCCACGTCGGCCCGCCGCTCGCGACCGCGCTCGCCTCGAGCGTCAATGTTTGGATGCTCTACCGCACCCTGCGCAAACGCGGCCATTTCGAGACCGACCGGCAGTTGCGCCGCCGTGTGCCACGCCTCGCGGTCGCATCGCTCATCATGGGCGGAGTGGTCTTCTTCCTCGCACCGCTGATCGACCCCTATCTCACCGGGTCGCTGGTCCATCGAGCCGGCGGCCTGATCGTGCTTGTAGGCGCCGGTGCTGCTGTGTACGCGATGGCCTGCTTCCTGACGGGCGCCTTCGTGCTCGACGATGTGAAGCTTCTCATGAAACGAAGAGCGCGAGAAGCATGACCGGTGAGCAGAAGACGCGTGTAGTCTCGGGTATCCAGCCGACCGGCGGGCTGCACCTCGGCAATCTGCTCGGCGCAATTCTTCGCTGGGTGCGGATGCAGGACGAGAGCGAGTGCCTTTACTTCCTGGCGGATCTTCACGCGCTGACGGTGGATATCGATCCCGCGGAACTTCGCTCCAACGTTCGCGAGATGGCCGCCGCGCTGATCGCCAGCGGCATCGATCCGGCAAAATCCATCCTGTTCCGGCAGAGCGCAGTTCCCGCCCATTCCGAGCTCGCCTGGATCCTGAACGGGACGGCGCGGATGGGCTGGCTCAATCGGATGACCCAATGGAAGGACAAGGCCGGCAAGAACCGCGAAGGCGCTTCGGTCGCTCTGTTCGACTATCCGGTTCTGCAAGCCGCCGACATCCTTCTCTACCAGGCCACGCACGTGCCCGTGGGAGAGGATCAAAAGCAGCATGTCGAGCTGACGCGCGACATTGCGCTCAAGTTCAACAACGACTTCGACGTCGACCTTTTCGTGGTGCCGGAGCCGTTCATCGGCGGCGGGACGACCGCGCGCATCATGTCGTTGCGCGACGGAACGACCAAGATGTCGAAGTCGGATCCTTCGGAGATGAGCCGAATCCACCTGACGGACAGCGACGATGAGATCGCCCAGAAGGTCCGCAAGGCCAAGACGGATCCCGAGCCTTTGCCCGACAATGCCGAGGCGCTGGAAGGAAGGCCCGAGGCTCGCAACCTCGTCGGAATCTACGCGGCGGTGACCGACCAAGATGTCGGGGATGTGCTCACGCGATTCGCGGGCCAGGGCTTCGGAGCCTTCAAACCCGCTCTTGCCGAGGTTCTGGTCGAACTGATCGCTCCTATTCGCCGGCGGCTCGACGAGCTCCGGCGCGACCCTGCCGAGCTCGATCGGATCCTTGCCGACGGCGCCGCGCGCGCCTCCGACATCGGTGGGCCCGTGCTCGCTAAAGCCAGGTCCGCTGTCGGGCTCACGCAATAAGGCAGCGCATCTTTGAGCACCGCCAATCAATCCGCCAGCATGCGTCCTCTGCCGCTTTCTGAGCGGCTCGCCGAAATCGCTGCCGAGGGCGGCTCAGATCGGCTGACCTTTTCCGAGTTGGCGGCAAAGCTCCATGCGCGCGCCTGGGGCGGGCTACTTTTCATCTTCGCGGCCATCAACGTTCTGCCCCTGCCCCCCGGCACTAGCGCCTTCTTCGCGCTGCCGATCCTCATCATATCCGCGCAGATGGTCTTCGGTCGGACCAGTCCCTGGTTCCCGGCGCTGATCGATAGAAGAGGAGTCAAGAAGCAGGAACTCGAACGCCTGATCTCGAAAATGGGATGGCTCGAGGCGCGTGTCGAGCGGGTCTTCAAGCCGCGGCTGCCCAGCCTGACCGGGCCCACGGCGACCCGCATCATCGGCCTCGCTTGCTTTCTTCTCGCCCTGGTGGCCGCGATCCCGGTTCCGCTGTTCCATATCGCACCTGCTGGGGCCGTCGTCCTGTTCGGCCTCGCCCTCATCTACCGCGACGGCGCTCTCGTGATCGTGGCCGCAGCTGCCGGCGTCCTCAGCCTCGTGATCGATGCGTTGATCATCGGCTCGGGCGTGGTCGCGCTCACTTACGCCGCGTCTTGGCTCAAAGGCTAAGGTCGGCCCGACGCGCTCAGATAACGCTTCATCGACGGTTCACCGCGATGAGTGGTATACGAGCTGCGACGTCCAGCTCTTTCGACGAGTCGAGGTATCACATGCGTTTCCGTCATTTCGCCGCGGCCGCGGCGCTCGGGGTAGCAGCACTCGCCCTTTCCGCCTGCGCGGAATCCATCAACACGACCGTCTCACGCTACCAGGCGATGCCTGCACCGCAGGGCCAGACGTTCTTCGTCGTCCCGGATAGCCCGATGGCTGCGAACGGTGGCCTCGAGTTCCAGCGTTACGCCTCAATCGTGGCCCAGCAGCTGCAGGCCCACGGCTACGCGCCGGCTGCGGACCCGAAGAGTGCGACCATGCTCGTCCAGTTCGGCTACGGCATGGACAAGGGGACGGTCCGCTACCAAGACTATGGCGGATACCCCTACTACTCAGGTTTTTATGGCCCGTGGGGATCACCGTTCCATCACTCGCGGTTCGGCTGGGGCGGCGGCTATTATTGGGGGTGGAACGATCCCTATTGGTATGGCGGCGGGCTCGACAGCTACATCGAATATCATAGCCAGGTAGAGCTCCATATCCGGCAGGCGAGGACCAACGCTCCGCTGTTCGACGGCCGCGCGCAGGCCCGTTCCTATACCGACCGTCTGGACATCGTAGTGCCGAGCCTTCTGGACGCCATGTTCAGCGGATTCCCTGGCCAGAACGGTGAGACGCTCAAGATCACCATTCCGCCTCGGCAGAACGCGCAGGCCGCTCACTACTAAGCACTGGCCGCCAGAGACAAGAAAGGCCCGCTCGGACAGGTTCCGGCGGGCCTTTGTTTGTTTGGCTCGATCGCGAGCCTAACCTTCCAGCTGCCTCGTCAACAGACGGATGTCGGCGTCGAGCTCGGCATCGCTGGCACGCAGTTTCTCGATCTGACGCACCGCGTGGATCACCGTCGTGTGATCCCGTCCTCCGAATCGGCGGCCGATGTCCGGCAGCGATTTCGGCGTGAGCTGCTTCGAGAGATACATGGCGACCTGGCGTGGACGCGCGACCTCGCGAGCGCGGCGAGCTGACGTCATCTCGGCCTTGCGGATCCGGTAATGCTCGGCGACCTGGGTCTGGATCTCGTCGATCGAAATCCGCCGCTGGTTGGCGCGCAGGACGTTGGCCAGAACCTCCTCGACGAAGGCCACGTCGATCTCCCGGCCCGTCATCATCGCATAGGCGCCGATGCGGTTCAGGGCTCCTTCGAGCTCGCGAATGGACGAGGTCACCCGCCGGGCCAGGAAGTCGATGACCGGCCGAGACATTTCGACGCCGGGGAGCGCCTCCAGCTTGGCGACGATGATGTTGAAGCGCAGCTCGTAGTCGGCGGAGTTGATGTCGGCGACGAGGCCCCACGACAGGCGCGACAGGATGCGCGGCGCGATACCGTCGAGGTCCTGCGGAGCGCGGTCCGACGTAATCACCAAGCGGCGTCCGGCCGTGATGATCTCGTTCATCGTGTGGAAGAATTCCTCCTGCGTGGAATCCTTGCCGGCAATGAACTGCACGTCGTCGATGAGCAACAGGTCGGCATTGCGCAGACGCTGCTTGAACCCGATCGTATCGTTTTCCTTCAGCGCCCGGATGAACTCGACCATGAACTTTTCGGCCGACATCGAAACCACGCGAGCGCCGCGATTGTGCTGAAGGAAAGTGTGGCCGATCGCGTGGAGCAGGTGGGTCTTGCCGCGCCCGGTGCCGCCATGGATGAACAGTGGATTGAAGCTGACCGTCCGCGACGTCGCAAGCGTCCTTGCCGCTGTAGCCGCGACCTCGTTGGCCTTGCCAACGATGAAAGTCTCGAAACGGTAGCGCGGATCGAAATTGGGCGCATTGGGGTCGCGCTCCGACGGTGGCGGCGCTTCCTCAAGGATGAGGAGCGGACCGGGACGTGGGGCGTCGGATGCGGCAATCAGACGGACGTCGCGAACCACGGGGAGCACCGTCTTCCACGCCAGCGTCAGGCGCTCGCCGAAGTGCGAACGCACCCAGTCCGCCATGAACTGGCTCGGGAGCACGAGGTCGAGAGTTCCACTATCGGGCTCGAACGCGCCGAGCTCGGCCGGCTTCAGCCACCCGTCAAAGGTTCGTGCGCCCAAATCTCTCCGCAGTCCCGTGCGGATCGAATCCCAGGCTGCCTCGAGCGGTGCGGTTACGGCTCCCCCAACTTCGTCGACAGACGAATTCGCCCCTGCGCCTTGCACTGGCCTGCGTCTCCCTCTCCCTGGCCCCCAATCGCAAGACAAAAACGTCCATTGCGCGAAACGCGAGTCGCGCGCGGCAGGCTTCTTTTCTCTCTTGCGTCCGGCGCGGATTCGCGACCGGAAAGTTGTTTTTGAAACTGTCGGCGGCAGCTTTCAAGTGCCGTTTTTTCACGGAAGTGAAATATATGGCTTGACATAGGAAACAGGCCGAAACTTACCGGAAATGGCAGAAAACCTAGGTTTTTAGGGTAAGCCAAAGGTTAACAAACGCGCGAATCGCGGGAAATGCTGCATTTTTTTTACTAGCCCGAAATGACACGAGCCGCCGGTTTCCCGGCGGCTCGCATCGATCCGATTTTGCCGGCTTTTTTAGCCGAGTGCCGCAACTCGTTTGGATAGCCGGGAAATTTTGCGAGCGGCCGTGTTCTTGTGAATGACGCCGCGGGCGACGCCGCGCGCCAGCTCCGGCTGCATGTTCTTCAGAGCTTCCGCCGCGTCCTTCTTCTTTCCGGCGGCGATCGCCGACTCGACCTGCTTGATGAAGGTCCGGATACGGCTGATTCGCGAGTGATTGATCACGGTGCGCGTCGCGTTGCGGCGGATGCGCTTTTTGGCCTGCGGCGTATTCGCCATCGTCTTCCTCTAGCTCAATGAAAAACGGCGCGGCCAACAGGCTCGCACCGAAGTGGTCGGCTCCCTACCCGCATCTGCCCCTCGGGTCAACGCTGGCACTTGGGGCAAAAGAAGGTCGAGCGCCCGCCCTGCACGATCCGCTTGACGGCTCCTCCACATGCGCACGGCTTTCCTTCGCGATCATAGACCGCGAACTTCTTCGAGAAATAGCCGAGATCCCCATCCGGACTGGCAAAGTCTCGCAACGTCGACCCGCCCGCTTCGATCGCTTCGGCAAGCACGTCATGGATCGCCGGCACGAGCCGTTTCAATCGCACGAGCGATATCGTGCCTCCAGCACGCCGCGGGTCGATGCCGGCGCGATAAAGCGCCTCGCAAACGTAGATGTTGCCGAGCCCCGCCACGATGCGCTGATCGAGGAGGAGGAGCTTGATCGCTGCCGTCCGGCCTTGAAGGCGCTGCTTCAGGTCACCGACGTCAAGGTCCAGCGGCTCGGGACCGAGCGCCTTGAACGCGGGCCATTCGGCAAGCTCGTCGGTTCGCTCCAGGTCGAGCGAACCGAAACGGCGCGGATCGTTCAGGGCGACCCGCCTCCCCTCGTCCGTCTCGATGATGAAATGATCGTGCTTTTCAACCTCCGTCGGATCGACCCGCCAGCGGCCGGACATTCCGAGATGGAAGACGAGGGTGTCGCCGCGGTCCGTGTCGATCAGACCGTATTTGGCCCGGCGCCGAAGTCC
>JBKPJK010000376.1:0-5869 GCA_046730635.1 Pseudomonadota bacterium
CCTCTGTTCGATGCCGAGGAACTCTACGGCATTATCCCCGAGGACGTGCGCGCGCCTTACGATGTGCACGAGATCATCGCCCGCATCGTCGACGCGTCCGAATTCCACGAGTTCAAGCCGCTCTACGGCTCGACGCTGGTCTGCGGTTTCGCGCACATCTGGGGCATGCCGGTGGCGATCCTCGCCAACAACGGCGTCCTGTTCAGCGAGAGCGCGGTGAAGGGCGCCCATTTCATCGAACTCGCCTGCCAGCGTCGAACCCCACTGCTGTTCCTGCAGAACATCTCCGGCTTCATGGTCGGCGGAAAGTATGAGGCCGAGGGTATCGCCAAGCACGGCGCGAAGCTCGTCACTGCCGTCGCAACCGCGAGCGTGCCCAAGATCACCGTCCTGATCGGCGGCAGCTTCGGCGCAGGAAATTACGGCATGTCGGGCCGCGCCTACTCGCCGCGCTTTCTGTTCACCTGGCCCAATTCGCGGATCAGCGTGATGGGCGGGGAGCAGGCGGCGAGCGTGCTGGCGACCGTGCACCGCGACGCCGACAAATGGACTCCCGAGCAGGCGGAAGCCTTCAAGCAGCCGATCCGCGAGGATTACGAGGCGCAAGGCAACCCCTGGCACGCCACCGCCCGCCTATGGGACGACGGCATCATCGACCCGGCGCAGACCCGCGACGTGCTGGGGCTGGCGTTCGCGGCGACGCTGAACGCGCCGATCCCCGAGCGGCCGCAGTTCGGCGTGTTCAGGATGTGACGGTGGAGGACCACGCCACACCAAATCCTCCCCGGGACGGGGAGGGGGACCATGCGAAGCATGGTGGAGGGGCGCTCGCGGCCTCGCGACCGAACGTCGAACGAGCACGATCGTTACGGCGGCAGATGACGTTGCCGGAGGTTGTGCTGTGGCGGGCGCTTCGAATGAGGCCACAAGGGTTCAAATTTCGGCGTCAGCACCCTGTCGGTGGCTATGTTGCCGACTTCGCCTGTCTGTCGGCGCGCGTCTTGATTGAAGTTGACGGCGGGGCTCATGAATTCGAGGGCCTGGCGCGCATCGACGCCTTGCGCCAGGCCGATTTGGAACGGAGTGGGTTTTCTGTGCTGCGGATCGCTGCTCGCGACGTACTCGATGATCTTGATGCCGTTTTGCGGTTGATTGTCGCGCGTTGTGAGGCTCGAGCGCCCCTCCACCAGCCTTCGGCTAGTCCCCCTCCCCGTTTCGGGGAGGAATTGGCGTGATCGCCTCGCTCCTCATCGCCAACCGTGGTGAGATCGCATGTCGCGTCATCCGCACCGCGCGCCGGCTCGGGATCCGCACGGTCGCCGTCTATTCCGACGCAGACGCAAAAGCGCTGCACGTGCGCATGGCCGACGAGGCGGTGCACATCGGGCCGAGTCCTGCACGCGAATCCTATCTCGTCGGCGACAAGATCATCGCTGCCGCCAAAGCAACCGGCGCCGAGGCGATCCATCCCGGTTACGGCTTCCTGTCCGAAAATGCGGACTTCGCGCAGGCGGTGATCGATGCGGGCCTGATCTGGGTCGGGCCGAAGCCCGACAGCATCCGTGCGATGGGCCTCAAGGATGCGGCGAAGAAGCTGATGGCGGAAGCCGGCGTGCCGGTGACACCCGGCTATCTCGGCGCGAACCAGGAACCGGCGCAGCTCAAAAAGGAAGCGGACGCGATCGGCTATCCGGTGCTGATCAAGGCGGTCGCCGGCGGCGGCGGCAAGGGCATGCGCCGCGTCGACGACGCGGCCCAGTTCGACGACGCGCTCGACAGCGCGAAACGCGAGGCGGCCAACGCGTTCGGCGACGATCGCGTGCTGATCGAGAAGTACATCCTGTCGCCGCGCCACATCGAGGTGCAGGTGTTCGGCGACAGCCACGGCAATGTCGTCCATTTGTTCGAGCGCGACTGCTCGCTCCAGCGCCGCCATCAGAAGGTCATCGAGGAAGCGCCCGCGCCGGGGATGGACGCGGAAACGCGCGAGGCGGTGTGCGGCGCCGCGGTACGCGCGGCTGAGGCCGTGAACTACGAAGGCGCCGGCACGATCGAGTTCATCGCCGACGCGTCGGAGGGCCTCAGGGCCGACCGCATCTGGTTCATGGAAATGAACACCCGGCTTCAGGTCGAGCATCCGGTGACCGAGGAGATCACTGGCCAAGACCTGGTTGAATGGCAGCTGCGCGTCGCGTCGGGCGAAAAGCTTCCGAAGATGCAGGACGAGCTGACGATCAACGGCCACGCGATCGAAGCGCGGCTTTATGCAGAGGATCCGTCGAAAGGTTTTCTGCCGAGCGTGGGCAGGCTCGAGCATTTCGATCTTGGCGAGGACGGACGCATCGAGACGGGCGTCGAGGAAGGCGATGCCATTTCGCCTTTCTATGATCCCATGATCGCCAAGCTGATTGCCCGTGGCGATAGTCGTGCGGAGGCGATCGACGAACTCGCGGCGATCCTCGACAATGTCGAAGTGTGGCCGGTTCGAACCAACGCGGCCTTCCTGTTCAACGCGCTGACGCAACCCGAGTTCGAGGAAGCCGACATCGATACGGGCTTCATAGAGCGCCATCTCGACGGACTCGTGCCGGGTGCAGACCCGGAGCCATCTGTTCGGCGCGCCGCTGCCGCGGTAGCCATCCTCGCTGCCGAAGAGCAGTCGCCGCTGCCCGGCCTGGTAGGCCTGCGGCTCAATGCCCCGCCGCGGCTTGCGGTCGCGCTAGCCGGCGAGACCGTTGAACTCTGCGATGAAGAGGAGGTCGCCGAAGTCTCAGGCTTTGCCGACGAGGAGCGCGTCGTCGTGTTCCATGAAGGTCAGGCGTTCGAATTCGGCCTGTCGACCCGCGGCACGGGCACGTCGCACGGCATTCATGACGGCGAGATCGAAGCGCCGATGCCAGGGAAGGTGACCGCCGTCGAAGTTTCGCGAGGCGAAAAGGTTGCCAAAGGGCAACGCTTGCTGACGCTTGAAGCAATGAAGATGGAGCATGCGTTGACGGCTCCATTCGACGGCACGGTCGCAGAGCTCCCCGCCAAGCCGGGCGCTCAGGTCACCGAAGGCCAACTGCTCGTGAAGGTCGAGGGTGAACCGGAGAAGGCCTGATGAGTTTTCGGTGCATGCGCAAACTTGCTCTGCTCCTCCCGCTTCTTGCCGCCGCTTGCGTCACCGACGAGCCGCAAGGCGGCGCACCGATGCCGCTGATCAATTCGAGCGGGCAGACGATCGGTACCGTCCGAGCTTGGCAGACTGCGGGTGGCATCAGCTTCCATGTCAGAGCGGCTGGCCTGACGCACGGCGTTCACGGCATCCATGTCCATCCGATCGGCCGCTGCGATCCGCCTGATTTCGCCAGCGCCGGAACGCACTGGAACCCGACCAACAAGCAACATGGGATCAATAACCCGAACGGCCCGCACGCCGGGGACATGCCCAATGTCGAAGTCGCGGCGAACGGCGTGCTCGACCAAACCGTCGTGCTTCCCAATGCGACGATGGCCCAGCTGCTCGATGCGGACGGCTCATCGATCATGATCCACGCCAATGCGGACGATTATGTGAGCCAGCCGAGCGGCAACAGCGGTGCCAAGATCGCTTGCGCGGTGATCGGGCAATATGTGGAGATGCATTGAGCGTCGCGCGATCGGGCTTCTCGCTACTGGTTGCCGCGATTGCACTAGCCGCATGCGGCCAGGGAACGGATTCGCGCGGCGGCAACGACCGACTCACGCGCATCTTTGCGCAGGGCTTCAGCGGTCCGATCGTCGATGGAGGCGGCAAGGAGATCGGGCGCATCACCGGCAGTCCCGACAAGGAAGGTCTGATCGTGGCTTTCGAAGTTCGCGGCCTCACGCCCGGACGCCACGCGATCCACGTGCATGACAGCGGGCGTTGCGACCCGCCGAGCTTCGCCAGTGCCGGCGGTCACTGGAACCCGGAAGGCAAGAAGCACGGCACCGACAATCCGCTCGGTTCACATGAGGGGGATTGGGACAATCTCGACGTTGGGGCCGACGGCCGCGGCAGCAGCAATCGGCTGATCCCGCGCTGGCACGGCAAGATCCCCGAAAGCGGCCTTTCGCTCGTCATTCATGCAGGCACGGATGACGAGATGACGGATTCGGACGGCAACAGCGGCTCACGCCTCGCCTGCGCGGTGGTTATCCCGCCGTCTTAGAGGCTGCGGCTAGTAGCGTCCGTAGCCGTAACCGTGGTTTGGCTCGATTCGGACGTTGCTGACGTAGCCGCGGTAATCGACGTCGCAGCGGAACGTGATGTCCCCCGCATGGCCTCCCGGATATCCGTAGGGCTGGGCGCGATAGAGCCCCGTGTCGAGCAGGCCGCGTACTCGGACCCCGTAGGCGCGCCGCTGTACCTCCGTGATGGCGGACACCCGAATGTAGCCATTGTAACCCGGATAGGGTCGGGCGAAACTCCGGTTCATGTAATAGGGCCTGTACTGGTTCTCCGCCTGGTTCACGGCCGCGAACGTGCATTGCCGGATCGCCTGCCGGTCGCTGACATTGTAGCGGTTGCCGATCAGGCCATCGATCACCTGCCCGAGGACGGTGTTGTTTCCGTAGCCATAGCCCGGAGCTGGATACTGCTGCGGGTAGGTTTGCTGCGGGTACTGCGGATATTGGGACTGCGGGTACTGGGACTGCGGATATTGAGGCTCCGGGTACTGGGACGGCGGATACTGCGGCGCGGGGTACTGAGACTGCGGATATTGCGGGTAGGGTTCCGGCTGCGGCTGCGGCTGCGGCTGCGGCTGCGGATAATATTGCGCGGCTGAGGGTGCTGCGGCACTTCCGAGCGCTGCCGCGACGAGGATCGTCACTGTCTTGGTCATTGCCAATTCCCCCGTACCGCCCGGAACATTCCGGGCAGATGCAACAACGCTGCAAGGGCCCGTGGGATGCACGGACGGTCGAAAACCCGGTCATATTCCAATCAGGTCACTTCCCGACTGGCCGCAACGCCGGTTTGCGAGGATAGTCCCTACCGCAGCGGGGTAAGCTGCTTCGAGTCGCGTTGCGTCGCCAAACCCCAATTGGAGGTCGCGGATGGGCAACGAGCCGGAGCCGCAGCCGGCGCCGGCGCCGGCGACGCCACGCCGCAGCGCCAGGCGGCCTGTCAGCCTTGACGGCCATGTGCTCCGCGCTGACGGCGCGGCGGTGGAGATCAACCTGCTCGATTTGAACTACGACGGCTGCGGCATCTCCACGCCGGTCGACCTCGAGCCCGGCGAAACCATCAGGCTGTCGGTTGTCGGCCGCGGGCTGATCGACGCCGAAGTTCGCTGGTACAAGAACGGCAAGGCTGGGCTTTTCTTCCGGACGGACGCGGAGGAATCCCCTCAGGAAAAGGTCGCCCGGCAGACGGCGAGGGCGAAACTCAAGCCGATCGACGTCAGGGTCCGCCGGGTCGGTCAGAACGCCTACCATGTGCGCATTTTCGACCTGTCGCCCGAGGGGGCGAAGATCGAGGTCGTGGAGCGGCCTCGCGTCGGCGAACAGATGATGGTCAAGTTCGATGGGCTCGAAGTGCTCCAGGCGGAGGTCTGCTGGGTCGACGGCTTCATCGTCGGCCTGAAGTTCGAGCGGCCGCTTCACCGCGCCGTGTTCGACCTGCTGCTCGCCAGAATGGGCTAGCCTTACTGTCCGACGCGGCCCACCAGCCGGTCTCGCTGCCAGACTTCGGAGGCGCCGGGCAAAGCCAGGGCCCGCGCCTCCGCCAGCGCGTCTTCATCGCTGCTGGCGTCGATCCATTCCGAATGCCGGATCTTGCCAGCCTCGTTCAGCCGATAGACTATGTACTTGGCCATTCCCCGACACCCCGGGCGAAACAAGGGGGACGGAAGTATCGGAC
>JBKPJK010000377.1:0-1301 GCA_046730635.1 Pseudomonadota bacterium
CGGCAAGAAGTTGTCTCCGGCGGCGTTGCTGGCCAAGCTCAATCAGCTCGGCCACGACAATGGCATCGGCCGGCTCGACCTGGTCGAGAACCGCTTCGTGGGGATGAAGTCGCGCGGGGTTTACGAAACGCCCGGCGGGACGATCCTGCTCGCGGCGCATCGCGGGATCGAGAGCATCACGCTGGACGGCGGTGCAATGCACCTGAAGGACGAGCTGATGCCGCGCTACGCGAGCCTGATCTACAACGGTTTCTGGTTCGCTCCGGAGCGTGAAATGCTGCAGGCCGCGATCGACAAAAGCCAGGAGCATGTCTCCGGCCAGGTCACGATGAAGCTCTACAAGGGCAATGCGAGCGTGATCGGACGCGAGAGCGAGCAATCGCTGTACGATCAGGACCTGGTCACGTTCGAGGAAGGCAGCGGAAGCTACGACCACCGCGATGCGGCAGGGTTCATCCGTCTCAACTCCCTGCGCCTGCGCACCATCGCGCAGCGGGATCGGCGCCTAAAGCCCTAGCTCTTCCTTCGCCTTCGCGATCTGCTCGCGGACGCGTTCTGGCGCCGTTCCCCCATGGCTCGTCCGGCTACGTACCGAGGCCTCGACGCTCAGCACGGCGAAGACGCGCTCATCGATACGCCCATCGATGTGTTGGAGCGTTTGGAGGGGAAGGTCGGCGAGGTCGCAGCCGGCTTCCTCGGCGGCCTTCACGGCGCGGCCGGTGATATGATGAGCCTCGCGGAATGGCACGTCGGCCTCGCGGACCAGCCAATCGGCGAGATCCGTCGCGGTGGAGAAGCCCTGCGCCGCCGCTGACCGCATACGTTCGGGCACGAACTTGACGGTGGCGACCATTCCCGCGAGCGCTTCGAGGGACAGCATTAACAGATCGCGCGCCTCGAACACCGGCTCCTTATCGTCCTGCATGTCCTTGGAATAAGCGAGCGGCAGGCCCTTCATAGTCACCATCAGCGAGGTGAGCGCGCCGATGATTCGTCCGCTGTGCCCGCGCACGAGCTCTGCCGCGTCGGGGTTGCGCTTTTGCGGCATGATCGACGAGCCAGTCGAGAACTGGTCCGATAGCTTCACGAAGGCGAACGGCGCGCTCGCCCAGATGATCAGCTCTTCGGCCAGGCGCGACAGGTGCAGGCTGCATTGAGCCGCTGCGAAGAGGTAATCGAGTGCGAAGTCCCGGTCGGAAACGCTGTCCAGGCTGTTCGCGGTCGGCCGCTCGAAGCCGAGCGACTGAGCAGTTGCGTGACGATCAATGGGAAAGCCTGTGCCAGCAAGCGCGGCCGAACCC
>JBKPJK010000378.1:0-2602 GCA_046730635.1 Pseudomonadota bacterium
GCACTAGGCGCTCCTTTGCCTGGATACTTAGGCAAGAGGATCAACTCATCAACTGCCTTGGGCGTACGACGCGCGCCCAAGTGATCAATTCAACACGCGAGGCGCCGGCGCGTTGCACCGCTTTGGCGCAGGCCTCGGCGGTGCTCCCGGTCGTCAGGACATCGTCGACGAGTATCACCGTACGTCCGGCAATTGCGGACCTGTCAGCGACCTCGAACGCGCCGGAGACCGCTTTGCGGCGCTGCTGGGGACTCATACCCTTCAGCGCGGGCGTCCGTTTCGATCTCCGGAGCAGCAGCGGATCGGTCGACAACTTCGAGCGGCGTGCGAGTTCCCGCGCCACCAGCGCCGATTGATTGAACCCCCGAGCCCAGAGGCGCGCACGATGCAGGGGCACAGGTATCAGGATCGGATCGTCGTCCCCATGGATCAACGGCGCCATATAGCGCGCCATCGTTCGCGCGATCGCAACCTTGCGACCGTACTTGAGGCGAATCGCGAGGCTTCGAGTGAGATCACCATAAGCGACCGCCGCCCTGGTTCGAGCGATCCTGGGAGGCTGGGCAAGACAGACGGCACAAATTTCGGCCTCGGTTGCCTCGAGCGGCAGCCCGCAGCTGCGGCAGCCGCCTTCGCCAAGGAATTCTATCTTCTTCCAGCAGTCCGAACAGAAGCTGTGGACATCCTGGATGATCGTTCCGCAGCCCGCGCAACGCGGAGGAAGAGCAAAGTCCAGAACTGAACGCGCGCAGGCTCGGACCACATTTGCGATCATGCGATGCTTGTCGCGTGGGCGGCGACATCGCACAAGCGCTTCGTGCCCGACTTGTTCGACATGGAGTTACGCGCGCTGCGCCGTGATCGCGCAGCGCGGATAGGCCCGGAACTCTTCCTGCTCGATCGAGCATTCGACGACTGCGTCGACCGTCTCTCTGTCATGCAGTCCAGGTTTAGAAAGGCGCTCCTGCTAGGCTGCCCGGATTCCGACTGGCCGGAACGTCTGCGGGAGTTCGCCGACAAGGTGGACGTCCGGGATCCAGGGGAACTGTTCGCGAACAATGCCGGCGGGGAGCAGTTGGTCGAAGACGAGTGGGAGCCGGCGCCCCAGCGGTATGACCTCATCGTTGCGGTCGGGACCCTCGACACGGTCAACGATCTGCCGCGCGCGCTTGTTGGCCTGCGGTTCGCGCTCAAGGAGGACTCTCTTCTTCTCGGTGCGATCTCCGGCGGCGGCACGATACCGCGCCTCAGGGCTGCCATGCGGGCTGCCGATATTGCGGCGGGAGTCGCCGCTCCGCATGCGCATCCCCGGATCGAAGCCTCTGCTCTGGCCCCGCTCCTTTCGAATGCAGGTTTCGTGAACCCGGTGGTCGACGTCGATCGAGTGGCGGTTTCCTATCGCTCCCTCAAGCAGCTGGTGACCGATTTGCGGCGCATGGCTGCCACGAACATTCTCACCGCGCGGCCGCGCTCACCGCTTCTCAAGAGTGCCTACTCGGCTGCGGCGACAGATTTTTCCGCTGCAGGCGAAGGCGAGCGCACGACTGAAACCTTTGAAATCCTTCATTTTGCCTGCTGGACGCCGGCCGCTCGGGAATAGCAAACACCGATGATGACCCGTTAACCGTAAGACCGGAAGAGTTGTTAACCGAAGAGCGAGTAAACCTGCCGTGTGGACGTGGACCAGAGGAGGGTGGCGTGAGCGCTATCCGAACAATCTTGCGTAAGCTTCGCGCTGACGAGCGCGGGGCTACGGCGATCGAATACGGACTCATTTGCGCACTCATCTGCATAGCGATGATGGGTGGCCTCTCGACATTGGGAGGCGGCGTCGGCGGCAAATGGGGGAATCTTGCCAGTACTGTAGCCACCCATAGCGGCTAATTCGGAGCGGGGCGATCTCAGGATCGCCTCGCTCCGTACACTACGAGCTTGACCTTCTGGCCGGGCAGCAATCTGCTGTTCGGCGTGAGGCCGTTCAGCGACAGAAACCGATCCAGCTTGAAGTCCCGATAGGCCATCTGACTTGCAAAAGACTGGACGGTGTCTCCCGGTCTGACCGTCGCCACGTGAATAACCCGAGGACGGATCGCGGCGGCTTCCTGAGGACTGATTCGGCGCAATGATTGGATCATTGGGACGAAGGGCCCGAGGCCATATCCTCCCGGAGTGATTGCCACGAAATAATAAATGCGGTCGGCATCCCATCTGTATGCTGCCACGCTGACGTCCATCACGCCGGACGTCGTATTCACGCGCGCTGTCGTCACGGCTGCTTGCATTCCGTTGATCACGGTGTGCTGAGGCCGCGGCACCGCGAAATTCATCTGGCCGCGAGTCAATTGTTGGAACGCGATCAGCACCGCGTCGTCGATGTTCCCAGTGAACCGACCGCCGCGGAACTGCGCCTTGCCGGCGCTGCCCGACACGGTCACCGCGTCCGTGGCGTTGGACATCAAATAGCCCTGCGGGACGGTGAACTGGATGCGCAGGTCGGGATGGGTGAAGGTCGGTCCGTCGATCACGCCCTGAGCGGGATCGTCGTCGACATACACCCCCTCGAGCTGCGCCAGAAACGCGTCGTGGTTCCGAAGGCCCTGTC
>JBKPJK010000379.1:0-1896 GCA_046730635.1 Pseudomonadota bacterium
AGCGACGGGGCATTGGCCGCGCTCAGCAAAATTGCGAAAGGCGCCGGCGGCTTGGGCTTCAACGGCGCGTCGACATAGATAATGCCGAGGCCGGGGTCGCGGTCGAGGTCGCTGACATAAGCGACGAAAGCGTTAGACAGCATGCGGTCGGCCGCATCCAGGTCTTTTGGCTTGCCGCTACGTGCCGCCTCGAGCGCCTGCTGAAGCGCTGCCACATGATAGGTGTCGGGATTCAATCCATCGATGCTGGCCGTGCCGAGCAGCGAGATCAGCTGCTCCGCCGAATCTCCAGCCTTGGCCGAAAGCCACAGCGGAGCTCCATTCCGAAGCTTGTAGAAGTCGTTGACGCTGTCGAAGACCCGAACCTGCAGTGCCTGAGGGGCAGCCGGCGCTGGGGAGGCCTGTGCGGTGGAAAGCGGCGCCACACCGAGCAGCACGCCCAGCGCAACGCCGCAAGCTTTCCGATAAAAGTGCACCGGCGCTCGGCCGGTGCACTCAACACGCAGACTCTTCACGTCGTCTCCCGATCAAAGCGATTCCCATTCAAAGTAGCACTTTGATCGGATCGCGTTTAGCCGCGTTCGCCACTCCGACTCGGCATCGGAGCCGGGGCCGGAGCCGGAGCCGGAGCCGCACCCGACGGCGCACCGGCGTAATACTGGCCGTTGTAGACATATCCGTCCACCACGCCGTCATTGTTGCGGTCGGCCCAGATCGCGCCGGCGAGACCGCCGACGGCAGCGCCGATCACTGCGCCCTGGAGGACGCTGACGCCCGGAATGACCGCGCCAGCAGCCGCGCCGAGGGCGGCACCGCCGAGAGCGCCCGTCGCAGCGCCGGCGAGGACGCTGTGCGTGCCGGGGTCATAGCCCTGCGGAGTGCCGGTATAATATTGGCCGTTGTACATATAGCCATCGACATAGCCGTCGTTGTTGTTGTCGGCCCAAACTGCGCCGGCGAGACCGCCGATAGCAGCACCGACAGCGGCACCTTCGATCACGCTCACGCCAGGAACAACGGCACCAACGGCCGCGCCACCGGCTGCGCCGATTGCAGCGTCCTGGGCAACCTGCGGGTTGCTCGCGCACGCGCCGAGCGCCAGTGTGCTCGCCATGGTCAGTGCTAGAATTGGATTACGCATCGCTCTTTCTCCCGTTCAACTGAGCCGGAACATGCTCCGCACGCAAAAGGCTCCGCCAGCGGCGGGCATGTTACAGGCGCAGGAACGAGGATCACGTCGCATCGTTCCGCAGGCGCGACAATGGCCGTCGTGAAAACGACGTTTGTGGTGTTAAATCCTTGTTTAACTTGTTGAATCTCTTGTGCGATGGACCCCGGCCATGAAAGCAAAAATTTATCACAACCCGATGTGCGGAACGTCCCGCAAGACGCTCGAGCTCCTGCGCGACAACGGTTTCGACGTCTTCATTCATGAATATTTGAAAGCGCCGCCGAGCCGCGATGAACTGAAGCGCCTCTACGACCGCGCCGGCATAAGCCCGCGCGAGGGCCTTCGTGCCAAGGAGCCCCTGGCCCAGGAACTGGGACTGACCGGTCCGGACGTCACCGACGATCAAATCCTCGATGCCATGATCCAGCACCCGATCCTGATCGAGCGCCCGCTCGTCGAGACCGACAAGGGCGTCCGCCTCTGCCGCCCGCAAGACAAGGTCCGTGAGATTTTCTGATACCCTGACCGGATGAGTCGTCTCGACCCGCGGCTGCTTCTGCAGGGCTATGCTTCAGGCATCTTCCCGATGGCCGACAGCCGTGATGCCGACGAGCTGTTCTGGGTCGAGCCGCGTAACCGCGCGATCATCCCATTGGACCGCTTCCACGTCTCGCGGTCGTTGGACCGAACCATCAGATCGAATCGATTCCAAGTCACTCGGAACC